>JAISYA010000113.1 GCA_031270205.1 Treponema sp. | reverse complement strand
GAAGTGTCACACCCGTTCCCATTCCGAACACGGAAGTTAAGCCTTCTAACGCCGATGATACTGCCCCCTGAGGGGTGGGAAAGTAGGAAGTTGCCAGGCTTTTTTATGCCCGCTGCTATCCCGCGTTATGGAAGTTAAGCCCACCAGACGATCGGAAGGCCGGCGCGGCTAAAATTTCATGGACAGAAAATCTTATCCCGGCTATAGTAAAAATATGAGACCTATCGCAAAAATGAGCCGGGCTCAGGCCGCCGGTATTCGTTATGTGCTTATGGATATTGACGATACGATCACCAGGCGGGGAAAGCTCCTCGCCTCGTCTTACGCCGCGCTCTGGAAGCTGAAAGAGGCCGGCTTCAGGGTGATTCCCGTAACGGGGCGGCCCGCGGGCTGGTGCGACTGCATTGCGCGGGAATGGCCGGTGGACGCGGTGATCGGCGAGAACGGCGCACTGGCCTTCTGGGAAGAAGACGCGCCAAAGAGCGCGGTAAATCCAGACGCGGAGCGCCTGCCCGCCCTCAGGGCGATGTACCACCCGAATGCGGCGCGAAACGATCACCCCGTCCTTGCCCGCATCCGCGGGCGGGCCTTTGCCGAAACGCCGGGCTTGAGAGACGCAAAAGATCAGTTTGCCCGCCTTTTTGACATCGCCCTGGACTTTGCCGAAGAGGAGCCGGTACTTCCCTTAAGCGCCGCCGAGCGGGTCAGGGCCATTGCCGAAGAAGAAGGGGCCAGGGCAAAGGTCTCTTCCATCCACGTCAATATCTGGATGGGCAACTACGACAAACTCACCATGACAGACCTGTTTCTAAGGGAATACTTCGGCTGGAAGGGCGATTCAACGGAAATTATGTTTGTGGGAGATTCACCCAACGATGAGCCTATGTTCACCTGTTTCCCCCTAACCTGCGCGGTAGCCAACATCCGCCGCTACGAGGGGTTTATCAAAAACTTTCCGGCCTTTGCCGCCGAAGCGGAATACGGCGAGGGCTTCGCGGAAATTGTCCGGGTCCTCCTTAAAAAAAGCGCGGGTACAGCCCGCTCTTAAGGATTCTCGTAGTCCTTATATAAAAAGCGCCGTATTTTTTGCTGGGCGTTTTTCTCAAACGGTTCTTTGCGCAGCGTAAAGTCGCTGATTTTTTTGTAGCCCGGCAGGGAGCGGTTTATTTCCTCAATTTCCTTTTTGATAAGATTCCTGATAAAGGCGTCGTCGTTTTCTTTACCGGGATGATCTTCCTTTAGCGCGTCAACATTGGGCACCGTTACGGCAAATATCTGCTCGCCGCCGAAAGAAGGCTCCCTGCGGCCCACTATGAGTATTTCGCCGACCGTCCGCGAGCCGTTAAAATGGGATTCGATCTCTTCGGGGTAGACATTCTTGCCGCCCGAACCGACGATGAGGTTTTTCTTGCGGCCCTTGATGTAGAGAAAGCCGTCCCCGTCTCGGTAGCCCAGATCCCCGGTCAGGAGGTAGCCGTCTTCGGTAAAGACTTCCCGCGTGGCCTCTTCGTTCTCAAAGTAACCGAGCATAAGGGAGGGGGACTTGACGGCGATTTCGCCGATTCCTTCGGGGCCCGGATCGAGGATTTTGACGTCGGTGTAACTGACCGGAAGCCCCACCGACACGTTCCGGCGGCGCCGGGGGGTATTCACGCTGATAAGGGGGCCGTTTTCACTCATGCCGTAGCCGTGGACCATGTTGAAGCCCAGCGAATCGAAAAAGTCCGCGGTTTTGGGGTGGAGCGCCCCCCCACCCGCGACAGTGATCCTCACCGAGTGCAGGCCGGCCTTTTTGCGGACAAAGCGGAAGACCTTCATGCCGAATTCGGGCCGCCCCTTCTTTGCCTCCGCCAGGGCTATCGCGCGCAGCAGGTTCAAAGGCCTGCGGACAATCCCCGGCAGCTTGTTATAGCCCGCCTCAATGGCCGCCATGACCTTGTCGAAAAGCAGCGGTACCGCGATAAGGAAGGTGACACCCGTGTCCCTGATGTCGTCAATTACCACCTTGCCTACGATCTTTTCGGCGATTACCACCGGAACGCCGAGGGAGATAGGCACTATAAAAGTACAGGTTGTCGGATACGTGTGATGCAGGGGCAGCACATCCATGAATACGTCCTTCGGATTAGGTTTCAGAATGCGGATGGCCGCGCTGGCGTTGGCGATAATGCCTTTATGGGAAAGGACGACGCCTTTGGCAAAACCGGTAGTTCCGGAGGTGAACACGATGGACGCCGGGTCATCCGGCCCGATACTCTCAGGCGGAGGCAGGGCCTGCCCGCCGGCATCCGCGCCGAAGCGGTCAAACCCGGTCTCCCCGGCGGCGTCATCGCTTTCGGGGCTGATGCACACCGATACCGGCAGCGTTATTCCCTTCTCCGTCAGGGACGCGGCAAAATCCCGCTTCCTCCCGGAGTAGAAAATGGCCCTGGCCCTTGTCATCTTGATGATATTGAGACATTCCTGCTCGGAAAGGAGGAAGTCCAGCGGTACAACGCAAATACCGGCGATTACAGTCCCCATCCAGACTGCCATCCATTCAGGCCGGTTTTCAGACCAAAGCGCCACCCGGTCCCCCTTGACAAGCCCCGCCGCGAGCAGCCCCCGCGCGACTCTGCGGCATTCTTCGGCGTAGCGCCGGCAAGTCCAGCGGGTAAAGTCCCGCTGCCTGCCGGAACGGTACATAATAGCGACATTATCGGGATGATCCCTTGATACCTGGTCAAGCATCTGGGCGAAATTCTCATGGGGAATATCCGGAAGATCGGAAATATAATCGCTGTAATCCAACATAATATACCTCAATTTCAGGAAGGTAATGTATAGGGCCTGTTCCAAAACTAATTGACTGTGCGTTAACGTTCCCGGCATAGCCGGGGGCGCTTTGGAACAGCCTCTATACTAAACATTTTTTAGAATTTTGTCGAGATAAATTTTGCCGTTTGCAGCCCGCTTCCTTATTTTGCAACTACGGAAATAACTTGAAGCCAAGGGAAAAGATAAGGCCCGTGTCCGCGTTGTATTCCGTGTTATCAAGTGGTTCATAATCCCCTTCTGTGCCGCTGCCGAAATTACTGTTGATGGTAAAGCGGGTAAAGACCAGTCCGGTTTCGGCGTACAGGGAAAAGGGGATGTTCCGGCTTTTCAGGCTGTAGGAGCCGCCCAGCTTGAACACGTGATCCCACTGGTACACGCCGTCCCGCAGAAAATGCTTTTCGCTGTTATCGTCCTTTACGATTTTGTCCCGCAGGGAAGAGCCGTCAACCCGCCCATACCCGTAATCGACGCCGTGGCGGATAAGCTGGTATTGCAGATGGGCGCTCGCTTCGGGACGGAACATTGACTCAAGGCGGAGCAGCAGTTCGTCGCTGTTGGGGGGCAGGTAAAAGCCCAGGGATTCCCCGTTGTTGAGGTAGGACGTATCGCTGGGCACGCGGTTCCAGGGCGTCTCGGTGTATTCATGGGTATACGTGTAAGGCTCTATTTTCGTGTAACGCATGGTAAGAGCTGTGAAGGGAAGCAGGCGGACATCGGCCTTAATCCCTCCCTGGTATGCGTACATGTTCCGGTCCAGCGTAAGGAAAGATCCCAGCACGGGCCGCATCTCGTCAATATAGAGACTGCCCCAGACTTTGAAAAGGCCCGGCCAGCGGAATTCCAGATCGGCGAACATTCCGAGGTTGTCAAAATCGCCTATATTGTTTTGATACATAAAATTGCTGTTCAGCGGGAAGATATAGCCCAGATCAAACCGTTTGGGCCATACGGTGGCGCTGCCGAAATCAAAATGAAAATGCTTGCCGGTATCCAATTCCAGATAGGCCAGGGAAAAAAGACTCTGGAAGGGGTCGGCGTCTGTCCATTGGCTGCCGCTGTTCTCATATTCGAGCGCGCCGGTAAGAAACGAGAAGCGCAGCCACGAGTAGGGCGCTACGCTCCCCTCAAGCGCCATGTAGGGACGGGCCTGGGCGTTCATAAAAAGGCTCGAGCCGTTTGCTTCCGGTCCCCAGTCGCGGCGCATCCTGCCGAATCGGAGCTGCAACAGGTTGCTGAAAAGGGCGGTGTTGAGTTCCGAAATAATCTCGTATCCAAAGGCGAATTTTTCAGGCCAGCTGCCGTAGCCCGCCAGGTCGTCAGGCGCGAAAACCCCGCCTTCCCACTGTTTGGAAAAGGTGTAGGGGAAATAGGCGGGAATAGCGTAAACCGGGGAGGATGACGGCTCGGGAATGTCGTAGTAATAGGTATGGCCGTTGCTGTTGGGATTGCCGTCGTATTCGCCGTATTTGGGGTCCACGTACAGCGGATCGGGGTGCGTCCCCAGGCGTTTCCGGTTTATGCTGAAAAAACCGGCCCGGCCTTTGAAATTCCAGGAGAGGTACTTGCCCATGTCGCCGGCGATATACAGTTCTCCCGTATCGACCGTGCCAATCATCGCGTCCGGGGCCTTGACCGAAAAGTCGCTTTGCCATTTCGCGCCGGCTTCAAGGGAAATGTGCTGATTTCCCAGAGGCTTTTCGCCGTAGTACCTTCCCTCTTTATAATCAACGCCGTTTTTCCGCTCGAAGGGGGCAAGCGCGGCGGCGATAATTTCCAGTTCCTTCGGGGAAAATTTGCCGGACGGGGCGTTGAGCATTTCCCGCAGCTTTCCGGTAACCGTTAATTCAGACCAGGGCCTTGCCGAAGGCGGCGGCGCAATCGTTCCCCGTAAAACTCCCATTTCGATTATATTGTACGCAACGTGCCCCAACGGTACCGAATTGAGCTGCTGAGCCCCAAGAACCGACGCCGACAGCAGCAGAACAGCCAAAAGACAGCGCGCGCCTTTTTGATGCATTATCACAAATCCCATACCGGAGTGTAACCGGATTGGAGAAACTAGTCCATACCGCGCAGCGTCATTTACTTTTCCGGCTGCGGGAACCGTGACGGAATGAAGGCATGGGAGGGGACCATGGAAATCACGGCGGAAGCGTCCCCTTCGCGGCCGGCCCGGTTCGCGGAACACAGACGACTGGAAAAACGGCAACGCCGGTGAGAAAACCGGCTTTGCGGATTGGAAGCCGCCCGAAAAAGCAGCATTGGCGCTTGGGAAGGCTGCATCGGGGACCGGCACTCCCGCGCCATACTGTTTTGCGGAAAATCCAGGCGCACTGTCGAACAAGCCGGAGAAGAAAGTCAAAAAAGGGCTTTTGACAGTCAAAACGTATTTGACCTTTTCGACCGCGACATCGACCGCGATAATTGCCTTGACAGATACCGGCAACAGGGTATAGCATTTGTCCATGAAGCAAACATCCATTGTGGTCAAGAATGAAACGGGTCTCCATTCACGGCCCGCAGACCTGTTTGTGAGGACGGCCAAACTCTACCAGTCAACTGTTGAAGTCGCCAAAGGTGAAAAAAAAGCAAACGCCAAGACTATTCTCAAGGTTATTCTCTTAAACGTCTGCGAAAACGACACCATAACGCTCACCGCGGACGGCCCGGACGAAGACGCCGCCCTCGAAGACCTTCGTTCGCTGGTTGAATCGGATTTTACCAAGATAAACCCTAAAGTACAGATTTAACGCCGTTCGGCATACGGAGCGCGCCGCGTTTGCCGTATTGCATTGCGGCTGTTCCAAAACCGCGGTTTGGGGAAAGGCTCAAATATTCACCCGAAAAGCGTGCTTCCGGTCGCGCCTTTGATCGTAGAGGGTGATTCCCGCGTTAAAACGCCGCTCCGCCTCCAGGGATGAGGGAGGGCCGTGGCCGGGGAGCACGGTGTAGTCGCCGGGCAGGGAAAGGAGCCGGCTTCGCAGATTACCCATCTGCGTGGTTGCCCCGTATGTGCTGTCGGTCTCGCCCACCAGCCCCGCCGTGAGCGCGTCCCCGGTAAAAAGCAGGCTGTCGATCCGGTAGACTACGGAGTCCGCCGAATGTCCGGGGATGGAGATCACTTCTACCTTAAAAGCGCCGATGTCAATTTTATCGCCGTCCCGTACCAGCGTGGTTTTATGATCCAGTATAACGCGATTCACCGCGAATATTTCGGCGTTGTATATCCGTTTCAGGGTCCTTAGGCCGTGTACGTGAGTAAGGTGGTCGTGGGTGATGAGCGCCGCCCGCAGATGGAAGTTGTTGTTTTCAATGCTCTTGAGGACAGACTCGTTCATGGTTCCCGGATCGATGATAATCGCGTCGGCAGAAGCGGGCGCCGCGCCCAGCACATAACAGTTGCTGAAGCCGTAGGAGCAATAATGAAAATAGAGATGCATTGTATCTTACCGTTCCCATTCTTCCAGCTCAAATACCGCTTCCGCGGTATTTGACGACTTAAAGGTAATTTCCCGCTGCCGGGCGCAGACAAAATAGGTCCGTTTTAGATTGCAATTGGCAAACTGGGAATGTTCCAGATCGGCGTTGATAAAGCGGCTGTTGTACAGGTCGGAGTTGTTGAACGAGGTTTCGGAAATGGACGCCCCCACAAAATTGACGTGTACCAGTTCGGACCCCTCAAAAGTACATTCCCGAAACTGCCCGCCTGCAAAGGACAGAAAGTGGATGTCCGATTTGGAAAAATCGCAGTGGTCAAAATCGGCGAAATCAAAGAAGCACATCCGTATCACCACTTCCGAAAAAACGCAGTTTGAAAAATGCGCGTCCCTGAAATTGCAGCCGTAGAAATGGCGGCGGGAAAAATCAATATGCTCAAAACGCATTCCCGCCGCGCACAGGTCCTTTACAGTGTCTTGTTGGGTGATAAGTTCGGCAATCCGCCGTGTCTCCTGCTTCGGATTCGCCTGATGAATAAAACAAATATTGGAACCGGTAATAGCCGGCCGTCCGCAGCCTGCGGCGCAGGGACTTATGGTAAACACGGTTTTACCATAGCATGTTTTTGTCTTGTCAACCAGCCCCGCCCCGGGTTATGATGCATTATGTGCTGGTATTGCGGTTCCCCTGTTCTTGATGAACCGATTGGCCGTTCCCTTCGCTGCGCCGCCTGCGGAAACGATCTGCGGGTATGTCGGAATTGCCGGTTCTACCTTCCCGGATCACGCGGGGACTGTTCCGAATCAAGCGCCGAAGCTCCCGCCGAAAAGGACCGGGCCAACTTTTGCGACTGGTTTTCCCTGGACCCGAAATTCCGCAAGCCCACGGCGGGGCAGCAAAAGGATCGGGGCCGGGCCTCCGAGGCAAAATCCGCCTTTGACAATCTTTTCAACTAAGCGCGTATGGATCGGTCTGTACTGTATGGCGGAAGCATGAAAGGCCTCGTTATCCGCGGTTCCCGCAATATCTTTACCGTACAGATTGAGGCGGACGGCGCGGGCGCTGCTGCGCGCAAAGAGATCAGGTGCCGCTTCAAGGGGAAGATACTCAAAGAAGCCGAAGGTGTTTATAATCCCCTTGCCCCCGGAGATATGGTGATTGTTGAAATTGATCCCAATCATGCCGGTACAGGACAGATCATCGCTTTGGAAAAACGGCGGAATGTGTTCAGCCGCTTTAACCAGAAAGGCGGAACGCCCCAGCTTCTTGCGGCTAACGCGGACCTGGTACTGTGTCTAACCACAGCGGCGTCTCCTCCCTTTAGGCCCCGTTTTCTTGACCGCGTCCTGCTTCAGGCGGACACTGCGGGAATACCGCCGCTTGTTATCTGCAATAAAAGCGATCTCAATATTGATGATCTTGATGTGGAGGAACGGCTTGAGGAATTTCACCGCCTGGGTTACCGCGTGCTCAGAATATCGGCGAAAACCGGCGCGGGGCTTGATGAACTGCGGGAACTTATCGCGGGAAAATGTTCTGTGCTGATAGGCCAGTCCGGAGTGGGGAAGTCCAGCCTTATCAACATCCTGCTGCGGGATTCGCGCGTTAGAGAGGGGGCGATAAATGAGAAATACGACAGGGGTAATCACACCACCACCATGTCGTTGATGCTTGAGTTTTCCGGAAACGGGAACAGAATGACCCGGCTTATTGACACGCCGGGGATACGCCGCTTTGTGCCTTACGGAATTGCGGCGGAAGAGCTGGTTCTGCACATGCGGGAATTTGCCCCTCTGGCCGGGACCTGTACCTACGGCCTTTCCTGTTCCCACCGTGTTGAGCCAGGCTGCAGGATCATGGAAGCGGTTGCCGCCGGGGTTATTCACGAAGATCGCTATAACAGTTTTTTGCGTATTCATGATGAGCTTGCGGGGAAAAACCATGCGGACTGAAAGCTCCGGTTTAGCCGGTTTGGACTTAATGGAAAAAACAATAAAACTCCTTGAGTACGGCGCAATCATGGACAGAGTCGCGGACCGCTCCATGAGCGGGGAAGCGGCGGCCATGATCCGGAGCGAGAGACCGTTATGCGATAACGATAAAGTCCTGGAAACCAAAGAGCTGGTTTCGGCAGTCCTTTCCCGAATCGTTTCAGGAGACAGCGAACCCCGCTCAAACCTGCCCTCAATCGGTTTTCTCTTTCCCAAACTTGAGGTTGAGGGTATGGCCCTCGAAATTGACGAAGCCTGCGCAATCGGACTCTTTGTTGAACAGGGGGAAGCGCTCAGAAAATGGCTTGCCCCCGACCCTTCCATTGCCGTTTTGCTGGAGGAACTGCCCGGCTGCGGCGTTGTCGCAACGGAAATCTTCAGGGTGTTGGACAGGGAAGGGAAGATTCGGGATTTGCCTTCGTTACGCGCCATACGGAAACGGATCGCGGGCCTCAACGCGGAATTGAAAACGGCGGTTTCCCGTTACGCGGCGGATGGGGAAAGCAGGCGGATGCTGCAATCAAACATTCCTTCCCAGCGGGACGGCAGGACCGTACTGGCGGTAAAGGCGAATTTCCGGGGCCGTATCCGGGGAATAGTGCACGAGGTTTCCGCCACCGGACAGACGGTTTTTGTGGAACCCGAAGAGGTGGTTGAAAAAAACAATGAGATTTTAATTGAAAAACGAAATATGGGCGCGGAGATACGCCGGCTGCTGAGGGAACTGACCCGCGTTATCTCCGGCCACAGGGAAAAGCTCAGACAATTTCACCTGCGCCTGCTGTATCTTGAATGTCTGAGGGCAAAGGCCCGTTATGCGCACGAAATCAAGGGACATTTTGCGCATAACAGAAACAATACCGCCGCGGCCAACGCGGGAAACCTGATCCTTAAACAGGCCCGGCATCCCCTGCTGCGAAACGCGGTTCCCATCGATCTTGAAATAGACGACGACACCCGTACGCTGATAATCACCGGGCCGAACACCGGCGGCAAGACCGTGGCCCTGAAAACCGTGGGGCTTTTTGCCATGATGAACCAAAGCGGCCTTGCCCTGCCCGTGGATGAGGGAACGGCCCTTCCCGTGTTTGACGGCGTGTACGCCGATATCGGCGACGAACAGTCCATTGGCCAGTCTCTCTCAACCTTCTCGGCGCACGTTACCAACATTGCCGGTATTATTGCCCGCGCAACAGAAAAATCCCTGGTCCTGCTGGACGAACTTGGCTCCGGCACAGACCCCGAAGAGGGAAGCGCCGTTGCCATGGCAATTATCGATCATTTTATCGAAAAAAAATCGCGGCTTATTATTAGCACCCACCATGGCATTCTGAAAAATTACGGCTACACCCGGCAGGGCGTCCAAAACGCCGCCGCGGAATTCGACATTGGGACGCTTTCTCCCACCTACCGGATCATCATCGGCATTCCCGGCGAGAGCAGAGCTTTGGACATTGCCGCGCGGAACGGCCTGCCCGTGGAAATTGTTGAAAGGGCGCGGGCCTATCTTGACGATGAGCGCTCCGATGTGTCCGCCCTGATCAGGGGGCTTAAGGAAAAGCACCGGGAACTGGACGAAGCCGCGCAAAAAACCAAAGCGGAGGAAATCCGGCTGCGGGAAGAACGCCGCCGCTCCGACCTTAAAGATCTGCGGCTGCGGCAAAAGGAAGCGGAACTGAAAGCGGGCGCCGCCGGAAAGCTCCGTCTGCTGTTGGACGAAAGCCGGAAGACCCTTGAAAACCTGGTGCGGGAACTCAGGGAAGGCGAACTCAGCCGCGATAAAACGCTCAAGGTAAAGGAATTCCTGAATGAGCTTGCGCGTAACGTTGCAGATGAAAACGCGGCCCTTGACGAGGAAGAGCGGGCCCTTGCGGAAGAACGGCGGCGCGTGGAAGCAGCGGACCGGGGCGCGGATACCGGCGTGGACGGCGGAAAGGAGCGGCCCGGCATAGCTCCCGGCGTGGAAGTATTCGCCGGCGGGCGCGGACAGCGGGGACTCGTTCTGCGCCTTGATAAAAAAAGCCCCGCCGGCAATTCCTGGATAGTGGAAACCGGTTCGCTTAAAATCAGTTTTCCCGAAAAAGACCTGGTCCCCGCGCTTCCGGCCAAAACCGAACTGAAGCCGCTCTTTGCCGCCGCGGACCTTGCCCCTTCCTCGCAGGCCGTCTTTGAAACCAACCTGCTCGGCATGCGGCTTGGGGAGGCCCTTGAGGCCCTGCGCCGGCAAATTGACGCCGCGGTACTGTCGGGCCTCAAGGAGTTTTCCGTGGTCCATGGCAAAGGCGGCGGCGTTCTGCAAAAGGGCGTCCACGAGTATCTTAAAAACGAACCCGCCGTAGCGGATTACTATTTTTCCCGTCCCGAGCTGGGCGGTTTCGGCAGGACCGAAGTGATTTTGAAGTGAGCCGCACCGGGGAAAAATTACCGGGTTTTTGGGAAAACATGCCCCCGGAAAAACCGGTAAAATTATACCCGGTAGACGCGCACGGGCGCTTTCCGGCACGGCCTGGTCTTCCCGCAGGGTATCGGCGTTTGCTTTTTAAACTGATGAAATTTCCTGAAAACGGTAATGTTTTGAATAAAGAGGCTGTTCCAAAACTTCAGTTTTGGAACAGAAACCTTTAAAAAACGCAGTTTTGCAAGGCTTTAGCCTGAAA
>JAISYA010000100.1 GCA_031270205.1 Treponema sp. | reverse complement strand
CGTATCATGGAAATAGGGAATGTGTTAAAACGTATCAATGAATCAGTGGATGAGGAAACCAAAAGGGTTTATTCCGTTGTCCTTGTGCAAGGCATATTGAGCTTGATACAGGATTGGATAAAGCACGGTATGGATATACCAATCCCCAAAATGGCAAAGCTATGTAATAGGCTTATAAATAATATTTTGCGGTAGGACGCGCCGGGGTGAGGGGCTGGCGGGTTGCCTCCGTAAGAGGGTAGTGGTCGCGGGTTCGGCGTTGTTGACTTTTACCCGCGAACCCAGGAGTATTTTTTTTACGCTGGGGAGTATGCGGTCCATCGTTTCCATGTAGAGACGGAATTCGTTGACCGCCGGGAGCGGGCGTAGGCGGTCTGGCGTTCGCTGAACAGGGGGGCAATTGGGGCAGCAAAGTCCTTCCAATAGACAGGTCTTTTTGATCATATCAAACGCTCCTTCATCAAATATATCAGTATTGAACAGTTGACAACTCATTCAACTATTTGCGTAAAAAAACACCCTCTTATTCACCGACATGGACTAAGCCTTGGTCAAAGATGGCAAGTAAAGTACTTGACACGGGAGCGCATCATATCAGGAGTAAGCAAGAGCAGGGGTGGCGATTGTTTACCAAAATTTCCACTGGATTCTTTTACAGATCAGTGCTATAATTAAGCCATCTTAATGTAAAGGAGTATGCCATGACTATTAGATTTGTTGGCGGCCTGTGGCGCCGAATTGACGGTACCTCTGTACGGAGTTATCCCTCCTACCAGGATGCGGTAGAGGGCAAAACCTCGTGGGAGGATCTTGAACCGCAGACCACTTCCGACGACATTTTACAGCAATTACAAAAACAACCCTGAGCGTTGTTGATGTCTCCCGGCAGGGCCGGCATACCGGTCCCTGCCGCGAATTCCGCCGGTCTTTCCCGGCGCCCTCACATTCTCACCCGTCCCCTGAAGCTCCGCGAAAGCGTGAGGCGGTCGGTGTATTCCAGATCGCCGCCCACGGGGAGTCCCGAGGCGAGGCGGGTAACTTCCACGGGAAAATCCTTGAGCAGTTTTTGTAAATAAAGCGCGGTGGTGTCGCCCTCCACGGTGGGGTTCAGGGCGAGGATCAGTTCTTTGACGCCTTGACCCGGGCCGGCGGCGCGGAGACGGGCGATGAGTTTGCCGATTGAAAGATCGTTGGGGCCGATGCCTTCCAGGGGGGCGATAAGGCCGCCCAAAACATGAAAAACGCCGTGAAATTCGCGGGATTCCTCAATGACGCGCAGGTCCTGGGCGCGCTCGACTACACAGATGATTCCGTGGTCGCGGCCGGGATCGGAGCAGATAGGACAGGGGTCGGCTTCGGTGAAAGCGCCGCACAGGCCGCAACGGCGAATCGCCCGGTGCAGGCCGGCGAGTTCGTCGGCTAAAGCGCGGGCGTAGTCAGGGGCGCCGTCAAGGATGTGGTAAGCCATGCGGCCGGCGCTTTTTTTGCCGACGCCGGGGAGTTTTGAAAGGAGCGTTATCAGCCGGTCGAGGGCGTTGGGGCCGGAATTCACGAAGCCCCCGAAAAACCGCCGGGGAAACCGGGCAGGCCCGAAATACCGGAAAGGCCGAGGCCGCCGGCCATGGCGCCCATCTCCCTGTTTATCGCTTCCTTCACTTTTTCAAGACCGCTGGAAAAAGCGGCCGTTACCAGGTCCTGAAGCATTTCGATGTCGCCGCCTTCCACGGCTTCAGGAGCGATGCGCACGGCGAGGACTTCAATTTTTCCGTTGAGATCAACCTCGACCATGCCGCCCCCGGAGGAACCGGTGGCGCTGATGGAACCGAGTTTTTCCTGAAAAGCGCCCATCTGCTCCTGTATTTTCTGGGCGTTTTTTAAAATGTCCAGGGGGTTGATATTCATCTCCGGCTCCAATTGTTTGACTTGTTCGGGAATCTGTTTAACAGCGGGCTAAAGCCTGCGGGTTCCCGAACAAGTCTTGCAAAATGCTCCGCATTTTGCGGTTTTATAAGGAAGTTATTCGGAAACTGAAGCTTCCGAACAACCCTATTGAACAGTGATCCCGGGGATCACCCTGAGAAGGCGCTCCACCTGGGGAGGCGTTTCCGGCTCATTCGGCGCGGCAGCGCCGCCGTTATGCGTAATCCCCCTCCAGGGGGGGGCGTCATCTTCGTCTTCATCCGCGTCAATATGAACGCCGCCTTCAGGCCCGCCGCCGCCGAAAGCCGCGTTACCGCCTGCCCTGGCGGCCAACATCCGCCTGAAGTCTTCCGACAGGGAATGCCCCCCGCCCGCGGCGTTATCATTCCGTTTCCGCGTTTCCGTGTTAAACCGGCGGCTTTCATCCGGTCCGGTCTTTGCGGGGATCACGGGGGCCGCTTCAAAGGCTTCCGGGGGACCCGCCCCCCCGGCTAAAGGGCGGGCCGTTTCCTCCGCTGCCGTGTGAGGCGTATCCTGCCTGTTATGCGAAACCAATCCGCCGGGAGCGGGCGGTGAACGCAGCGCGCTCTGCGCTTTTTCCATGGCGGCTTTCAGTTCCGGCGGAGAGACCCAATGGGAAAGCCAGGACAGTTTTGAAATCGCGGTCTCAAGCTCGAAACGGGCGGACACGGAGTAACGGATATCCCGGTAACAGGCAAGGAGCAGATCCAGGGCCTGTTCAAGCCGGACTCCGTCAAACGTTTCCAGCGCCCTGGCGGAAAACAGGCGGGGGCTGTAGCCCAGAAGGGATTCCCGCTCAACGCCGTTTTTCAGCAGGAGGAGGCTCCGGTAATAACCGGCGAGGTCAATCACAAACTGTTCAATGGCGACGCCGGAACTGAGAATTTCATCGCTCAGGGCGAAGGCCCGCGCCGTGTCGTTTGCGGCGCAGGCTTCCGCAAGGGCGTTGAGTTTTTCAAGGCCCACGAGCCCCAGCTTCTCCCGGATGAGGGCGCTTCGGATGCTGCCCCCGGAAAAAGAGGCCGCCTGGTCAAAGAGGGTAAAGGCGTCCCGCAGGCTGCCGGTGGATTCCCTTGCGATCCAGAACAGGGCCTCGTCCTCAGCCTCAATCCCCATCTCGCCGCAGATTTTTTTCAGTATCCCCTGAATGGTCTCAATGGGGATGAGTCTGAAATTGAACTGCTGACAGCGGCTTTTTATGGTGGCGGGAACCTTGTGCAGCTCCGTGGTGGCAAAGATGAAAATGATATAGGGCGGCGGCTCCTCAATGGTTTTGAGCAGGGCGTTGAAAGCGTTGTTGGAAAGCATGTGCACTTCGTCGATGATGTAGACCTTGTAGCGCCCGGCCTGGGGCGGAAAGAGCACCTCGTCCTTAATCTGCCGCACGCCGTCGACCGAGGTGTTGGAAGCGCCGTCGATTTCGATCACGTCAATGCTCGCGCCCCGGCCGATGGCCAGGCAGTTTTCGCAGGCCCCGCACGGCCCCTGCGCCGGTCCTTTTTCGCAGTTCAGAGAACGGGCGAGGATGCGGGCCGCGCTCGTTTTGCCGCAACCCCTCGGTCCTGAAAAAAGGTAGGCGTGGGCAATTCGCCCGCTTTGCAGGGAATTTTTCAAAGTGGAAACCACGAATTCCTGGCCCACCAGCTCGTCAAACGTTTTGGGCCGACGTTTCGTGGCGGTTACTTCATATACCGGGGCCGTTGAATCTACCATGCCTGTAGTATACACAAAATGGGGGAGGGGTTCTATATCCCGGGTAAGCGCGCAGCGGTCCGGCTTCTCAAAAAAAACAATCAATGCCCTGTCCGGCGATTATCCCCCTGAATTCTTCCAAATCTTCGGGGTGAAGCTGGGGAAAGCCGCGCATGGGGTAGGGGAGGCCCAGCATGTCGTACTTTTTTTCACCGAACTGGTGAAAGGGGAGGATCTGTACCCGTTTCGCCCCCAGCGATACGAGCAGCGAGGCAAAGCCCCGCGCGTCTTCGGGAGAATCGTTATACCCCGGTATAAGCGGCAGACGGGGAAGCAGTGTCTTGCCGGAGGCCAGGGCGCTTTTCAAATTGGCAATAATGGGGGCGCGGCCGGCGCCGGTTCCCTCAATGTGGCGCTCCTCGTCAAAATGCTTGATGTCAAAAAGCAGCAAATCCGCCTCTTTACTTACTTCCTCAAAAACCTTCCGCGGGGCATACCCGGAAGTTTCAATAGCGGTGTGAATGCTTTCCCGTTTCAGGGCGCGCAGCAGTTCTGCGGCGAATTGCCGCTGGGTCAACACCTCCCCGCCTGACAGGGTAACGCCGCCGCCTGATTCCTCGTAAAAAGGCCTGTCCTCAAGGCAGATTTCCAGGGTTTCCTCAAGGGAGTATTCCCGCGAATCCGGGACGCTTTTGCCGCCGTCACGGAGCAGGCAGGGTTCCGCCCGCTGGGATTCAGGGTTTGAACACCACTTGCAGGAAAGGGGGCAGCCCTTGAAGAAAACCACGGTCCTGATGCCGGGGCCGTCGTGGAGGCTGAATTTCTGGATATTGAAAAGCAGGCCGGTCGCTGTCATATTGATAGTATAATGGAATTTTCGGTATTGTGCCGATAAAAATTATTAAAACAAGCAAATTTATTATTTTGGTAACAAATTACTTGACAGAAACAAATTTATGGTCTACATTTGCGTTATAGGAAGGAGAGGGGCATGGAACGGTTCGCTATAGGAATTGATGTCGGCGGAACCAAGACCGCTTACGGGGTGCTTGACTCGCGGAAAAATATCATCCGCGGCTTGACCCATCCCTCAAACGCCGAATCTTCCCCGGAGGAATTTTTCGATGAAATCGCCGCGAATGTTACGGAACTAATCGCCGCCTGCGGTATTAAAAAAGAAGCGCTTCTGGGGGTCGGCATGGGGGTGCCTTCGTTCATCCTCTACGAAGAGGGCTATATCATAAAAACAAGCAACCTGGTCAGGATAAAAGAATTTCCCGCCCGCTCGTATCTTTCGCGGAAACTGGGGGACGTTCCGGTGATCCTCGACAACGACAGCCGCGCCGCGGCCATAGCCGAGTACCGTTACGGCGCGGGCCGGGGTTTTGACCTGATGTTTTACTGTCCCATGAGTACCGGCATCTCTTCGGCGCTGATAATAAACGGAAAGCCGTTCAGGGGAACCTACGGCTGGGCCGGGGAAAGCGGCCACATGATTGCCACCCCCGGCGAGGGGCTTGAGTGCGGCTGCGGCAACCGGGGCTGTTATATGTCATGGTGTTCAGGTTCGATGATCGTGAAGCATATCAAACAATGGATAGCCGCGGGCGAAAAAACGGTCATGACCGATATTGCCGGAGGCGTTGATAATATCGACAGTATTGTCCTGGAAAAAGCCTTTGACGCGGGAGACTCCCTGGCAATACGGGCCTTTAACCAGATGGTTCACTGGTTTGGGGTGTGGTTTTTCAATCTGTATGTTAGCTGTAATGTAAATTGTTTTGTAATAGGAGGCGGCCTGGTCAAAATGGGAGAAAAACTCATCGGCCCCGTTCGAAGCGCCTTTGATAGTTATAATCATGATGAACGGCCGGTGTACTTTAAGACTGCGGAATGTAAGGAACACTGCGGGGTTTTGGGCGCCGCCGAGATGGCCTTCAGTATCGAGAGAGGAGAAGCATAAAATGTTACACAACGGAATCAGCGGGACAGTTAAAGGCCCCGCGCTTAATTACTTTGGGGAACTTTCAGGGAGAATGCAGGATTTTCGAGAAGATCTCTTGGCCGCAAAGCCCCACGTTTGCGCCGAGCGGGCGCTGATCACCACTGAAATTTACCGGGCCAATATGGATCAGCCTTTGGCGATACGCCGGGCGCTGATGTACAAAAATGTCCTTGAACGGATGAGTATCTATATCGAAAAACAGACCCTGCTCGCGGGCAATCAGGCCTCAAGCAACCGCTCCGCGCCGATTTTCCCCGAATACGCCATGGACTGGGTTATCGCCGAGCTTGATCAGTTTGACAAACGTTCAGGCGACCGTTTCTATATTACCGAAGAAAACAAGGCGCGGCTTAGGGAGATTGCCCCCTTCTGGGAGCACAACACCGTCAAAGACCGGGGCCTGGCCGCCATGCCCGAATCGGCCAGAGTGTTATACGATCTGGGGATCATCAAGGCCGAGGGAAACATCACCTCAGGAGACGCGCACGTGGCGGTAAACTACAAGCGTCTGCTTGAGGCGGGCCTTGGGGAATACCGGCAGCGGGCGGAGCAAAAACTTGACGAACTGGATTTAACCGATTACCGGAACCTCGCCCGCTCCTACTTTTACCGGGCGGTGATCATAGTCATCGACGCCACCAGGGCCTTTGCCAAACGTTACGCCGATTTGGCTTTTGAAACGGTCCAAAGCGATCCCGATGAAAAACGCGGGGCCGAATTGCTTGAAATGAGCCGTATTTTGAACAAGGTTCCCTACGAAAAGGCGGAAACTTTCTACGAAGCCGTTCAGTCCCTCTGGCTGGTTCATCTTTGTCTTCAGATTGAAAGCAACGGCCATTCACTTTCTTATGGCCGCATGGACCAGTACCTGAATCCTTTTTACCTGAAAGACCTTGCCGAGGGGAAGATCACCGAAGAAGGGGCCTGCGAGCTTTTGGTTAATCTCTGGCTAAAAACGTTTACGATTAACAAAATTAGAAGCTGGACCCATACCCGGTTTTCCGCCGGTTCCCCCCTGTACCAGAACGTAACCGTCGGCGGCCAGGTCCTTGACGCGGAAGGCAATCCCCGTGACGCGGTCAATCCGGTCAGCCGTTTAATACTGCGTAGCGTGGCCCGGACCAGGCTTCCCCAGCCGAACTTGACGGTGCGTTACCACCGGGGCCTCGCCGACGCCTTTATGGCCGAGTGTATTGAGGTGGTGCGCCTCGGTTTCGGCATGCCCGCCTTTAACAGCGACGAGGTGATTATTCCCTCGTTTATCGAAAAAGGCGTAAAGAAAGAAGATGCCTGGAACTACAGCGCCATAGGCTGCGTGGAAGTGGCGGTCCCCGGCAAATGGGGCTACCGCTGTACCGGCATGAGTTTCCTCAATTTTCCCAAGTCGCTGCTCATCGCCCTGAACGACGGGGTGGACCCCCAATCGGGCAGGCGGCTTCCCGGCTCCGACGCAAAACCGCTCCCCAGCGTAAAACACTTCAGGGACATGCGGAGCTTTGATGAGGTGATGGAAGCGTGGGAACGGATCATCCGTGATTTTACCCGCCAGTGCGTGATCATCGATTCTTCGGCTGATACCGTGCTGGAACGGGATACCGCGGACATCCTCTGTTCCGCCCTCTGCGACGACTGTATTGAGCGCGGCCTGAACCTGAAAGAAGGCGGGGCCGTATACGATTTTATCAGCGACTTGCAGGTGGGTATCGCTAACCTCGCCGATTCCCTTGCGGCTATTAAAAAATGCGTCTTTGAAGACAAAAGCATGAGCGCCGCGGAACTCTGGGACGCCCTCCTGGCAAATTTCGAGGGAGAGCGCAACGGGGAAATCCGGAACCTGCTGCTCGCGGCTCCGAAATACGGAAACGATGACAATTATGCCGATTTACTTATCCGCAGAGCTTACGATATTTACATTGACGAGATGAAGAAGTACCGCAATACCCGCTACGGCCGGGGGCCTGTCGGCGGCGTTTACTACGCCGGCACTTCCTCGATTTCGGCTAACGTACCCCAGGGCGCGGGAACCCTTGCCACCCCCGATGGCCGCAAGGCCGGGGAACCGTTAGCCGAAGGCTGCTCGCCCTCACACGCCATGGACCGGAAAGGGCCGACCGCGGTATTCAAATCCGTGTCCAAGCTGCCCACGCGGGAGATCACCGGCGGCGTGCTGCTCAATCAAAAAATCACCCCCCGGATGCTGGAAAAACCTGAAGACCGGCAAAAACTGGCCGCCCTCCTCCGCGCGTTCTTTAACCGCCTTGAAGGCTTCCACGTGCAGTTTAACGTGGTTTCCCGCGCCGTCCTCCTGGACGCCCAGGCCCACCCGGAGAAACACCGGGACCTCATTGTCCGCGTGGCCGGCTACAGCGCGTTCTTCAACGTGCTTTCCAGGGAAACCCAGGACGACATCATAGGCCGCACCGAGCAGGCGTTGTAACTATAAGGCTCCGCCTGCCGCGAACATATCGTACACGATTTTGGCCAGGAGCAGGGCCAGCACGCCCAGGACAAAAACCCTCAAGAGGCCCGCGCCCCGGCGGATAACGAGGCCTGAGCCGAGGTACGAGCCGGCGATGCTGAAAGCGCCGGCGCAGAGGCCCAGGAGGATGAGCGCCCGCCCGTGCAGGAGAAAGACAATCAGGGCGCTGAGGTTTGAGGCGAGGTTTACCAGTTTGGCGTTACCCGAAGCGGCGCGGGGATCAATGCGGGCAAGGCCGGTATACAGCAGTATGAGAAAGGTACCGGCCCCGGGGCCGAAGAAGCCGTCGTAGCCGCCGACGACAAAGGAGATAAGCGCCGAAACGACGAGCGCCCCGCTCCGTGAAAGGGGCGGCTCTTTTGCCCGCAGCTCTTTTTTCCACAGCACATAGCAGGCGGTAACCGGAAGGATGATTAAAAGGAGCCATTGGAGATAGCGCCCGCTGACCCGCATGGTGAGGGACGTGCCCAGGGCGGAGCCGGCAAGGGCGGCCAGCATTGAGGGAACGCAGAGAAAGAGGTTCACGAAGCCGTTTTTATAGTAACGGAACGAGGCGACCACCTGGCCCATGGTCGAAGAGAGTTTGCTGGTGCCCAGGGCGAAATGGACCGGCGCGCCGGCAAGGAGATACGCGGGAAGCGAGATAAGCCCGCCGCCGCCGGCCACGGAATCCACGAAACCGGCGAGAAAGATGAGCGGGCAGACGATGAGAAACGTGGCAAGGCGCAGTTCCACGGCTAGTAACCGAACAGGTCCGTAACGGCGCCGGCCACAGCTTCGGCAAGTTTCCGGTGCGCTTCCGGATCAAGGTGTATGCCGTCATCGGCGCTCGTTTGGATGTACTTGCCCGCGTCAAGGAACGCCGCGCCGCACTCGCCGGCTACGTCGCGGTACAGCGGGGGGAGCTTTTTGGAAAGCGCGGCAGTAGCGCCGCCGAATATGTGCTTGAAGACCGGGGACTCCACCGTCGCCGGCGGACATATTATCAGCACTTTCGGCGCGCTGTTCCCCGGTCCGGTTTCGGACTGCTGCGCGGCAATGGCCACCCGCTGGACCCCACGGGCAATGTCAAACGGAAGGGGGCTAAAGCGGGGTTTGAGGTCGTTGGTACCCAGCATTATCACCACGAGGTCAATAGGCTGGTGGCTTTCAAGAATCGGGACGAGCTGGCGCAGGCCGTTCCGGTCCCCTTCCACCGGATCTTCCCGGCAGCTGGTCCTCCCATTCAGGCCTTCCTCAACCACCCACCACCGGGGATCATCCGGCGGCGCGTCCCGGTTGAGGATACTTTGCAGCGCCATGGGCCAGCGGGTTTTGTGATCATAGCGGTCCGCGGTACGGGGGGTACAGCCCCAGGTATTGGAATCGCCGTAGCATAGTACCGTTTTCATGGTATGGCTCCTTGCGTAAATCGAATTGCTTTATCTTACCAAGTAATCGCCCTCTTGCAAACCGTCAGAACGCTTACGTTACAGCGGTATTGTTATCGCCATGGTTGTGTGCCGGCCTTAGCAGCCATGATTAAGGCTGAGATCAACGGGAACAATTTTGTTATAATATTCGTCCGCCGTTTTCCGGTGGTGTATGCGGTTAAAGAGACGGGCCACCGCCTGTTCCGCCATCAGAGTCTTGTGGATATTAACTGAGGGAATATCAAAGCCGTAATCAATTTTTGACTGGATGTTGTCATAACCCACAATACTGGGCAGTTTAACGTGTAATTGCCGGGCAATACGGATTATGCGGAAAGCGATAATATCACTGTAGGTAAAAATAGCGTCAAAATCCCTGCGGGTCTGTAAAACATCGCTGACAATCTGGTTCAGGTCCTCATTCACCATGATATTGCATGAAATAATCAGTTTATCCGTATCGTTAACTCCCGCTTCTTCCATCGCCTTGATATACCCCTGTTTCCGTTCAAAGGCGCTTGACACAAAGTCGGGACCGGCAAAAAGGAGTATTTTTTTGTGCCCGTGATCCAGTAAAAATTTGGTGGCGATATAACCGCCGTTTATATCGTCGCTGACAATAAAATCCATTTTGGAATCCCGCAGATGCCGGCCGATGAGGATAAAAGGGGTGTCTGATTTCCGAATTAGGTTTATTCCGGTTTCGGTCCTGCATGTCGGAAACAGAATAATGCCGTCGACATTTTTTGAAATTGCCGTTTGAATCGCCTTGTTCTCAAGTTCCGCGTTTTCCTCGGTTACCAGGATTATGGTGGTATAATCTTTTTCCCGGATAATGCGTTCAAGCTCTTTAATCATGATCGCGAAGTAGGCGTTGACAATATCACCTAAAATTATGGCGATTGTTTTGGTAATGCCGGTCCTCATGGAACTTGCGATGCTGTTGGGGATATAGCCGAGTTCTTCCGCTTTTCTTTTGATTCTTCTGATTGTTTCCGGAGCAATACTGTTGCGGTCTTTTAAGGCGCAGGAAATAGTATTAACCGACAGTCCAAGAGAATCAGCTATATCCCTCAACGTTACCGGTTTTTCCCGTTTCGCCATACACCCCTACTGTGTGTATAAAAGTATCGGTTTTACCCTGTTCTGTCAAGGTTTTAGGCTTTCCGGCTCCATTTATAGGTGTTTGCTATCAGTCTGTCGGCGTCTTCTTTGCCGCCGGCAAAGGTACAGAGGTAGAGTCCTTTTGAGGGGAGCGCTTTACAGAGCGGCTCGACTTCCGATGGTTCGGCAAGCAGATAGAGCCGTTTGCCGCTTTCCAGGATTTTTTGGTAGCGCGGTATATACTCTTCGGTGTAAGTGGGCAGGGAACCGACGCCGGGTGTGAATTCAATCGCCTTGATACATTCTACTTGGAGCAAAATGTCAAGCATGTTGCGCATACAGTTTTTTCCGTCAAGGTGGTACATACCGTACTCGGTCCAGGCGCCCATCTGTTCTATGTCGCGGACAAAGACGTTTTTAAAGGCGGCCGGGGAGAGTATCGTGGAAAAATCGCAGGCAAGCTGGTCGATGCGGCCCGGCGCCCAGAGACTCATCCAGGGGAGGATACCGCCGCCCTCGTTAACCGGCAGGGTAAGCTGGTAGAGTTTTTCATGCAGGTCTATCCACCAGGCATCCATGAAGTCAATTGCTTTTTCAATTTCTTCGGGATTTTCCAGGCAATCCATCGCAAGGTTATCCATGCCTCTCATAAGAGAGAGGTTGTCGGCGGCATTGCCGAATTCGGGCATGCCTACCAAATATTCCCCCCTTGCCCGTTCAATCAGGTAAACGACAATATCCCTGATTTTTTTCCACCAAATATTTGTTTTTTCGTCAAATTCCCATTTCCAGTTTTCCCAGTCCGTAATGACTTCGGTATACCAGACGCTGGTCTTCCTGAAACGCGGGGTACTGCCGAAAAAAGCCGCTGCCGCGCTGGCCCCCCAGTTAACATACGTCGCCGGAACCGCTTCGCCGCCGAAATAGGTGTTTTCAAACCAGTACTTCATCCGCTTAAAGTTTTCTTCCGGATTTATCCACCAATTGCTGATGGCTTCCGTGTCGTCTTCATTAAAGCCTTCCATGCCGCCGACCCAGGGACCGTGCTGGAGTTCGGGAAATTGTTCGCTGTCTTTGTTCCTCCGGGCGAAAACCGCCATCAGGGGCCGTCCGATGTCTTCGCCGCGCCAGAAGGCTTCCAGGTTTTCCTTTGCCTTGTCCCAGTCAGATTTGTAATACAACATAGCAGTCTCCTGTATCCTATATGCCGGCGGCCGCAGCCATGATTCTGTGCTGATCCAGTTCGCCTTTTTTGAATTCCCCGTTGATACGGCCTTCATTCATCACCAGTATCCGGTCACACATGCCGATAAGTTCCGGCATTTCGCTGGAAATAAAGAGGATACCCACGCCCCGCGCGGTTAGTTTTCTCATCAGCGTATATATTTCGCTTTTGGCGCCCACATCCACGCCGCGGGTCGGCTCGTCCAGCATCAGAATTTTCGGTGTTTTTGCGAGCCATTTTGCGATTACCGTCTTCTGTTGATTCCCGCCTGAAAAATCAATAATCGTCCGGTCAGGAAGGGCCGGGCGTATCCGCATATCGGCAATAAACTGTTTTACCAGCCGCTTTCTGTTTGCTTGCGAAACCACCCCTCCGCGGCTGATTTTGTCGGCATTCGGAAGACAGATATTGTCGGCAAGGCTTAAACAGAGCACAAGCCCTTCGCGTTTTCGATCTTCGGGGACCAGCGTTACGCCGTTTTTAATCGCTTCCCCTATGTCTTCACCTTCCATGAGCCGCCCTTCGACCCATATTTCCCCTGAATCTTTTTTGTATTCACCGAAAATGGTTTTTGCCACTTCGGTACGTCCCGCGCCTATAAGCCCCGATAGTCCGAGAATTTCACCTTTGTGTAATGAGAATGAAATATCCTTAAACATATTTTTTTTGGAAAGCCCGCTCACTTTGAGAATTTCCTCGTTATGCGCTTCAGCGGCGCCGGCAGGATAAAAATCGGTAATTTCCCGGCCGACCATGTATTTTACAATTGCTTCTTTCTTTACATCCCTTGCGGAATTATCCAGGGTTGTAATGTATTTTCCGTCCCGCAAAACGACAATACGGTCGCTGATTTGCTGTACTTCTTCCAGCCGGTGGGAAATGTAAATAATCGCGATACCCTGTTTTTTCAGGGTTTCAATAATCGCAAACAGGGCATGGGCTTCGGTCTCTGTCAGGGCCGATGTAGGCTCGTCCATTACCAGGATTCGGGATTCGTTCATCAGGGCTTTCGCGATTTCCACGAGCTGCTGTTTCGCTATGGTAAGCTGTTTGACCAGGCTTGACGTATCCAGATGATCGTTTCCCAGCGCGAAAAACACCTCCTTGGCCTTTTTTTGCATCGCGTCACGGTCAAGGCGGCGGAAAACGCCCCTGCCACGGGTTAGCTCCTTGCCAAGAAACATGTTTTCCGCAATGGAAAGGGTGGGCGCCAAATTCACTTCCTGAAAGATGATACTGATACCGAGCCGCTGCGATGCCAGAGGATTTGGTATACCGACCGTTTCGCCTGCTATGCTGATTGTCCCCTCGTCGGCTTGATAAACGCCGCCCAAAACTTTCATCAGGGTTGATTTTCCCGCGCCGTTTTCGCCGACCAGGGCCAGCGTTTCATTCTGCCTTAAGGAGAGCGAAACATCCTTAAGGGCAATAACTCCCGGAAAAGTTTTGGTAATATGCGACATGGCGAGAATGGCATTATCAGGCATGCATCTCGCCCTTTTTGCGGGAGAAACGATCCAGGGCGCATACCAGTATGATAATGACGCCGATAGCCACGGTCTGCCAGTACATGTTTACACTGAGCAGAATCAGGCCGTTTCGTATAATGCCCATAAGCAGCGCGCCCAGCATGGTTCCGAGAATCGTTCCGCTGCCGCCGGAAAGTGCCGTTCCGCCGACAATTACCGCGGCTATGGAATCCATATCAAAGTTGCTTCCCGCGTTTGGATTCCCGCTGTTGAGCCGTCCGGTTATGATGAGTCCCGCAAGCCCGCAGAGGAGGCCGCAGAGCGCATAGGTCAGCACTTTTTCTTTCCGTACATTGATCCCCGAAAGATGGGCGGCGGTTTCATTCCCGCCTATGGCCTTAACGCGGTTGCCGAAGATCGTGTAGTTGTAGATCCATTGGGTGGCAAGGATTATGATCGGCAGAAAAAATACCATAATGGGAAAAATCCCGAAGTTTCCCTGCCCAAGGGCGATAACTACCGGATTGTCGACCATGATGGGGTATCCTTTGGTTATCACCAGAACAAAGCCGCGGGCTATGCTTTGCATGCCCAACGTGATGATAAAGGGCGGCAGGGAAAGACGGGTTATCAGAAAACCATTGAAAAAGCCGGCTGCAGTCCCAAAGAGGAGGCAGATGGCGAATGCGGCCGGTGTGGGCGCCCCTCTGACTATAAACCATGACATAATGATGCTGGAAAGCCCCAGCACCGATCCTACCGAAAGATCTATGCCCCCGGAGGTGAGAACGAAGGTCTGGCCGCAGGCGACAATCGTAACCAGCGTTACCTGTTTCAGGATATTCAGTAAATTCTCAGGAGTAAAAAACACCGGCGTACTGATCGATAAAATAATACCGATAAGCAGCAGCACCAGGAGCAGGCCCGTTTCCCGCGATTGCCGGGATCGTTTGAGGAGTTCCCGTAAAGCGGCCGCCCACAAAACCTTACCCTTCATTCTCTAATCCTCATTTTTTTGGATAGTCTTTGTCAACATTTTCCAGGCTTACGGCGCGGGTCCCCGCGTCAAAAAAGGCGGGAACGGATTTGCCCTCGCAGGCGTCTTTCAGCTCTTCGATGATCTTCTGGCCCCAGACATACTGGTTTTGCGCGATAGTATAGGTAATATACCCGTCGCGGACGCCCTGAATGATGTCTTCGGTATCATCGCCGACAATCGTGGGTTTTTTGAGGCCCTTTGCTTTCCACACGATGGCCGCGGCGGGGCCGGCGGCCGCGTCAATCCCGATAAGCGCGTCGAAATCGGGATGGGCGTTAACCATGTTTTCGATATTCGCCAGGGTCTTGTTGGGATCTCCTTCGCCGGTCTGCTCATCAATAAAACTGATGCCGGGATATTTTTCTGCCACTACTTGTTTGACACCGTTGAGCCGTTGCTGCAGATTAAGCTGGGTTGGAACGCCCATTGAAACCAGAACTTTCCCTTTACCGTTGAGGATTGTCCCCAGGACTTCACCCATGTGCAGGCCGAATTTGTCATGGTCGGTGCCGATGTATCCCAGGCGTCTGCTTTCCGGCGCGTCGGTGTCGAAACAGATAACCTGTATACCCTGAGCCATTGCCCGGTTGATAAGCGGGGTAAGGGCGGTCGATTCGGTGGGGCCGATTGCGATGCCGTCAACCTTCTGGGCGATAAGGTTCTCCATGATCTGTATCTGCTGATTCACATCCGCCGTGACGGGGCCGTTGATGATCACCTTGTACCCCAGTTTTGCCGCAGCTTCCTCGGCGCCCCTTGAGCACGGCTCGAAAACCGGATGGATTACCGGGTAAATAACCGCGAAAGTCCGGGTTTGGGCGCCTCCCTGTTTTTGCCCGCCGGCAAAACCTGCCGCCAGCGGAAGCAGCAACAACAGAACGATGAAAATTCCTGCTTTTCTGTTCATACATCTCCTCCTGAATTGATATATTAACGATAACGTTAACGATAATGTTATACTATGGAATTCCAAGCCTGTCAAGAAAAAAACACAAAAAATACAAAAATATCGGAAAAATATGCAAAATTTCGTTGTCACACCCTGAAAAATGAGTAGATACGCGGTATGCTTATAGTATGGGAGAAAAAGCGCCCTACGAGGCCGCGAAAACGGCATACACCACTATAGATGAGTACATCGCCCTGTTTCCTGAGGATGTCCGGGAAAAACTGCAAAACATCCGAAAAACCATCCGCAAAGCCGCCCCCGGCGCCGTGGAAAAGATCGCCTGG
>JAISYA010000047.1 GCA_031270205.1 Treponema sp. | reverse complement strand
TATAATTTGGGTAACATTTTCAAAATGAGGCATGACCCCTTTTCGGTAACATTTTTGATGAGGCAACGCGGCTACTTGATGTGTATCTACTTTTTGTTTATACTTGAAATCAAGTGAGGTAAATCCATGTTACGGACAAAAACGACCGTTTCCATGTGGGGAAACAGCCAGGCATTGCGAATTCCCATTGAAATGAGCCGTAATCTGGGAATTCACGCAAATGATGAGGTGATTTTAGAGGTTCGGGAAAATGTTTTAACCGTCTCTAAGCCGGCCGTACCGAGGGAAGGTACAATTGAGTATCTTTTTAAAGACTATTCAGGAGAGAGTTTTCGGACAGAACTTACAAACCCGGACATTCCTCTGGGACAAGAAAAATGGTGAAAGATGTCCCCCGTCAAGGCGACATCATAAAGATAAACCTTGACCCGAAACAGGGGCATGAGCAAAAAGGGTGTCGTCCTTATATTTGCTTGAGCCATCATCTTGTAAGTGATTATGCCAATATTGCCGTATTCGCTCCGATTTCAAATACAATGCGGCGGTATCCTTTATATGTCGTTTTAACAGGAGCAAAAACTACAGGTGTTGTCCTGCTTGACCAGCTCGTAACGATAGATTATAATGTACGGCAATGGAACTATATAGAAACGGTTGGAAATGAGTTATTGGAGGAATTGTTAAAAAAAGTGATTGCAATATTTCAAAACAACAGTAATAATGGCTATAAATAACAAGCCCTCCACGCCGTCCATGGCATGGCATGGCGATACGTAGCATATTTTACGGCACATAACAGGATTGTATATGCTTTTCTGCCTTACGGCAGACCGGGCCGGCAGGCGGCTCGGCCTCCATTCGCCAGGGTCTGTCGCTACGCTCCTTTCCACGGCTCATTTAATGTGGAGTATTGGACTTTCAGTTCTCCCGGCGCTTACATCGCTGGAGTCTATGTCGTTGACTCAAGGGGCAATCAATATACTCAAACCAGACGGGAAAGGTGCGCCGTGCAGAAATTAAAAAACTTTATTAACCGTTATATGTTTTCGGAAGATTTGTCCCTGGACGCGCGGATGACCAACATGGTATGCGTCGTCGGTATAGCGGGGACAATTGTCGCCATTATCACGCGGCTCTTCATGCACAGCAGTCCCGCTCTCATCCTGGTGCTGTCCGGAATTGTCGTCTCTGTGTTGTGCCTGTTCGCCTTCTGTAACAAGTACCGTAAGCACGAAATCGGGATGTATATGGTCCTGTTTTTGCTGTGCGATGTGCTCCTGCCCATGTCCCTGTTCGCAATGGGAAGCGTAAAAAGCGGCGTGGCGGCATACTTTACGATGTCCATCGTAATCATCGTCTTTTTGTCAAACGGTCTGCCGCGCGTTATCGTCCTGATTACCCATATTGTGCTGGTGATCTCTTGCTACGCGGCTTCGTCCATGCCGCCGTTCAACGCCTTTGTGACGGAGCTTTCCGGAACGGCGCAGTATCTCGACCACATACAGTCGTTTGTCGTGGCGGGACTGTTCATCGCGGCCATTGTGGTGTTTCAGCAGCGCATCCTTTTCAACGAAAAAAACAAAGTCAATATGCTGTTTCATTCCGTAAGCGCCATGGCCGTGGCCCTGCTTGACCTGAATGTGGATGCCCCTGACGACGCCCTGCACGAGGGCGTGACCATGATGGCCCGCAGCGTGGGCGTTGACCGCGTGTATGTCTGTAAAAACAGCGTACAGAACGGACGGCTCGTGTATATGCAGATTTTTCAATGGCTGGATGAGGGCGTAAAGCCGCGCGCCGCCTTCCGGGGGGAAAGATGGGATCAGGGGAAACACGCCTATGACGAATTCTTTTTCATGGGCGCGGAAGTGTTTGCGCGCGAGCAATTTGTGTATGTCCCCACGGCGCAAAACAGCGCGGTCTGGGCGGACAGGCAGGAGATACGGAAGTATCTTTTCCTGGACTGCGGCATCCATTCCATTTTTTTGGTTCCCGTGTTTTTTCACGAACAATTTTGGGGCTTTGTCTGCTTTGACATTTGCCGCTCACGGCGGCTGTTCTCCGAGGATGAGCAGCGCATCCTGCATTCAGGGAGTCTTTTGATTGCCAACGCCATTATACGTACTGAAGTAATACAGGCCCTTGAAGGCGCGAGAAAGGGCGCGGACGCGGCGTCCCGGTCAAAAAGCGAGTTTTTGGCGAACATGAGCCATGAAATACGCACCCCGCTGAACGCGATTGTCGGAATGACAGCCATCGGGCAGTCGGCGTCCAGTGTGGAACAGGCCGCTTATGCCTTTGGGAAAATACAGGTTGCTTCAAAGCATCTGCTCGGCGTCATCAATGACATATTGGACATGTCAAAGATAGAGGCGAACAAGCTGGAGCTTTCTTTCGCGGAGTTCAATTTTGAGAAGATGCTCCGGAATGTGGTTAACGTCAGCAATTTCCGTGTGGAGGAAAAACAACAGAATTTCACGGTACACATTGATAAAAATATTCCCCGCGCGCTGATTGGCGATGATCAGCGGCTGGCGCAGGTGATCACCAACCTGCTTTCCAACGCGGTGAAGTTCACGCCGGAGAAAGGCGCGATAAGCCTTAATACGCAGCTTGAGGGCGAAGAAAACGGCCTTTGCACAATCAGGATTGTGGTGACGGACTCGGGGATCGGCATCAGCAGCGAACAGCAGGCGAAACTGTTCACTTCTTTCCAGCAGGCCGAAAGCGGCACCTCGCGCAAATTCGGCGGCACCGGGCTGGGACTGGCCATATCAAAGCGCATTGTCGAAATGATGGGCGGCAGGATATGGATCGAGTCGGAGCCGGGCAAAGGCGCTACTTTCGCTTTCACCGTACAGATGCGGCGCGGCGCGGATGAACAGCAGAGGCTTTTGGATCCCGGCGTAAATCTAAAAAACATCCGCGTGCTGGTGGTGGACGACGCGCCGGAAATACTGGAGCATTTCGTGGAAATCGCGGGGGCGCTCGGCATCGCCTGCGACACCGCCTCGGGCGGCGGGGAAGCCTGCTCGCTCGTAGAACAGAACGGCGCTTACGACATCTATTTTGTGGACTGGAAGATGCCCGGCATGGACGGCATAGAACTTTCCCGCCTGCTCAAGAGCCGAGACGGGAAAAAATCCGTGGTTATTATGATTTCGTCCACGGAGTGGAGCGTGATAGCGGACAAGGCGAAGGCGGCGGGGGTGGACAAATTCCTGCCGAAGCCGCTGTTCCCCTCCGCGATAGCGGACTGTATCAACGAGTGCCTTGGCGTGGGCGGGCAGGGCATTCCGGACAATGAGGGGACGGAAATCAGTGATTTAAGCGCGTACCGTGTGCTGTTGGCCGAGGATGTGGAGATCAACCGCGAGATAGTGCTGGTCCTGCTTGAACCGACAAAACTTGCCATTGACTGCGCGGAGAACGGGAGGGAGGTCCTGCGGCTGTTTTGCGAAAACCCGGGCGCCTATGACATGATATTCATGGACGTGCAGATGCCTGAGATGGACGGGTATGAAGCGACGCGAAAAATCCGCGCGCTTGGGCATATATCGAACGCAAAAACCATACCGATAATAGCGATGACCGCCAATGTGTTCCGTGAAGACATTGAACGCTGTCTGGAAGCGGGGATGAACGACCATATCGGCAAGCCGCTTGATTTACACGAAGTGCTTGTCAAGCTGCGAAAGTATCTGCCATAAGAGGCTCTTTTGCTTTGTCTGTAGTATATTTTTTCGTTTTGGCTTATTATTGAAGCAGCTACACAAAAGAGGTTTACATGGGGGATATGTTGGACGATCAAAAAAAAGACAAGAAAAAAAACAAGGGCGGAGGACCGCAGTTCCCTTTCGGCGGCCCCAAACTGCCGGATATGAAGCCTATTGGCGGGTGGAAATTTTCCATCATTTATTTGATTGTCCTGATTGCCGGTATGAGCCTTTTCAACTACGTGTTTCTCAACCGCGTAAATCCGGCGATTGATTTTTCAGAGTTTAAGGCGCGGATTGCATCGGGCGAGATAAAGCGGGTGGAGTTAACCGATTCCTATTTTACCGGCTACACAACCCTCGTCCCCCAGCGGGACGTTTCCCGCTCGCCTTTCCGGGGGGCCAGTGTACCGCAGCAGGGGCTGGTGTACCGCACCGTGCCGATCAATGACCCGGAAATCATCAAATTGATGGATGAAAAAAACGTGGCGTATTTCGCCGTTTCCCGTGAGGGAAGCGCGATTCTCAATATCATTTTCAGTTGGGTACTGCCCATCGCGTTTTTCTTTTTTATCTGGCAGTTCCTGATGAAGCGCCTGGGCAACATGGGCGGCAACGTGCTTTCCGTGGGGCAGAACCGCGCGGTGATTGTCGCCGAGGGCGATATTGTTACGCGGTTTAACGACGTTGCCGGCGTGGACGAGGCCAAGGAAGAACTCGTTGAAGTGGTGGACTTTCTGAAAACCCCCCAAAAATACACCGACATCGGCGGCAAGATCCCGAAGGGCGTGCTGCTGGTGGGGCCGCCGGGAACCGGCAAGACCCTGCTTGCCCGCGCCGTCGCCGGGGAAGCGGGCGTGTCTTTTTTCCGCATGAGCGGCGCGGACTTTGTGGAGATGTTTGTCGGCGTGGGCGCGGCCCGCGTGCGGGACCTTTTCAAACAGGCCAGGGACAAAGCGCCCTGTATCATTTTTATTGACGAACTGGACGCCATCGGCAAAAGCCGCATCAACAATATCGCCGGGGGCAACGACGAGCGCGAGCAGACCCTGAACCAGCTCCTTGTCGAGATGGACGGCTTTGACGCCACGAGCGGCCTCATCATCCTGGCCGCCACGAACCGGCCCGACGTGCTTGACCCCGCGCTCCTGCGGCCCGGCCGCTTTGACCGGCAGGTGCTGGTGGACCGCCCCGACCTCAAAGGCCGCGAGGCGATTCTCCGCATACACGCCCGTCCGGTAAAGCTTGACCCCGCAGTGGACCTCGCCGCGGTTGCCCGCAGCACTTCCGGCTTTGCCGGCGCGGACCTGGCCAACATTGTCAACGAGGCGGCGCTCCTTGCCGTGCGCGCCGGCAGAACACTCGTTTCCCAAAAAGACTTTGAGGAGGCCATTGAAAAAACCGTGGCCGGCCTGCAGAAAAAAAACCGCGTCATCTCCCCGGAAGAGAGGCGCATCGTCGCCTTCCACGAAACCGGCCACGCCATGATTGCCGCCTATACTCCCGGCTCGGACCCGGTGCAAAAAATTTCGATAGTACCCCGAGGCTTCGGCGCGCTGGGCTACACCCTGCAAATGCCCATTGAGGACCGCTACCTTATGACCGAGGAAGAGCTGCTCGGCAAAATCGACGTGCTCATGGGCGGGCGCGCCGCCGAGGACCTCGTCTTCGGCAAAGTCTCAACCGGCGCGGCAAACGACCTTACCAAGGCTACGGACATCGCCCGCCGGATGATCACCGATTACGGCATGAGCGGACGTTTCCGTAACATCGCCCTTACCCGGCGCGGCGCGGGCATGATGGGCCCCCAGCCCCAGGAACCCATGTTCCACCGGGAATACTCGGAAGCGACCCAGCAATACATCGACGAAGAAATCGCCCGCATGATGGAAGAGCGCTACAACTCCGCCAAAGAAAAACTCAACGAGAACCGCCCCTTGCTGGAAAAAATTGCCGGCATCCTGCTGGAAAAAGAAACCCTGGACGAGAAGGAATTCACGGGGCTGATGGCGCAGGATGAGTGATGAGGGGGACCGCGCGGCGGCCGCCGCCTCTCCTCACTGCGCCTGAATCCGCTCCAGCCCTTCAGCGGCTTCCCGGTAATTGGGATTGAGTGCGAGCGCGCGCTGATAGGCGGCTATGGCGGCGTCCCTGTCACCAACGGACTCGCGGACCGTGGCGAGGCGGTACCACCAGAGGGCGCTGCCCGGCTCAAGACGCACCGCCGTGGTGTAGGCGATATCCGCGTGACGGTACTTTCCGCTCAGGCGGTAAATCTCGCCGATGAAAAAATAAGCCGTCGGGGCGCGCTCGCCCTGGGGTACGGCGTTGGTGTAGCGTTGCATAAACGCAAGAGAACGATTGTACTCGCCCAGATAAAAACAGGCCTCGCCCATTGTTTCCACAATGCGGTATTCGTCCGGGTACAGCCTGAGGCCGCGCTCGCCCCAGATGATGACATCAGCATATTTGTTCTGGCGGCGCAAAGCCCAGGTGATAACCGTGTAGGTTTCACGGGTGGCGGCGTTACGGGCAATTTCATCCTGGCAGATACGAATGGCCTCGTTGTAATAGGTTTCCGCTTCGGTCATGCGGTCTCTTGATTCCAGGTCGCGGCCGGTGCGGTAATTTTGCAAAGCGCTTGCGCCCTGATCAGCGGTCCCGCCGGGGGTTTGGGCGGCAAGCGGAAAGCCGAGCAGGATAAAAACCGCGATGATCCGGAAAGGCGTCTTTACAAAGTTCATGGTTTAATATAAACAAATTGTCCCGTTGTAACAACAGACGATATTCACGGACGGCGCTTTTTAATCCAGGTCGAATTCCGCCCAGCTTACCCTGCCGGAGCGCACGACATCCCGCAGTTTCTTTTCCTGCTCGTTCAGGGACCGCGCAGCGCCGCTTTTGACCTCAAGAAAAACCACTTCGCTGATGTTTTTTTCGTTCATGCCCCTAAAAACGATGAAATCCACGGGCTTTCCCATAAAGCGGCAATCGCCCGGATCAAAGGGAAAGCCCGGCAGCAGGGGCGCCATCTGTTCCGAGACCAGCCCTCCCAGAACCGCCCGTGACTGCCTGAGCCTGGCCTTTACGATTCCCTCAAGGCGGCCCCCTTCCCATTCAAGCCGTTCCTGCCTGCGCCCCTGACTCAGCCCGATGCGTCTGCCCACCAGGAGAAAAATCAGGCAAAAAACGGCGAATAAAACCGGAACGGCGATCAATAGCGGAGTAACGGCAATGTCCAGAATTTGCTCCTTCAGGGTATTAAATCAACTTTCAAAAGTACTTCGCGTTTTTCAGGATTTACCAATACCTTGATTTTCGATATACAGAAGCCTATCCATTGCCAAAAGATTTTCATCCGGCGCGGCGGCGGGAATTTCGCATCCGCCGGCGATAAGTGTTGTTTCCGTTCCCGCGCTGATGCAGCGTTTTACTTCGGCCTCCGCCTGCTCCACGCTGCCCAGCAGTATCGCCCCGGCGGGGTTGAAATTACCCGATACCGCGGTCCGGCTGCCCTTAAACACCTGTGCGGCCTGTCCGAAATCCACCATCCAGTCGATGTCAAGAATGTCCGGCCCGACCTGCAGCAGCAGGTCCAGCAGCCTGGTAATATTGCCGCAAATGTGGAGTTTTACCCCCGCGCCCTGTTCGTGGATGTAATCGACAATGGCCCTGTCCCGGGCAAAGGCGTATTTTTCGTACAGCGCGGGACCGACCAAAGAAGCTACCGCGTTGCCCACCCCGATAAAATCGGCGCCCGCGTCAATTTGCGCCTTGGCAAAACGCTTTTGCTGGGCAAAGATAATTTCAAAAAGCTCCGCAAGATATTCCTCTTCTTCGGCAAGGTCAACCAGCAGTTCATTGATGCCCCGCAGATCCGCGGCCTCGGCAAGGCAGCCTTCTATCCAGCCGATAACCGGATAATCGCTGCCCGCTTTCTGCCGCAGCAACTCGCAGGCCCGGACGCGGTCCAGGGTGCGGGGGCTGTCGAGCGGATCAAAGCGGTTCAGTACCGAAAGGTCAAAATCGTCGGTGATCAGGGGAACTTCGGAGTAGGGGCAGGCGTTTTCGGGGAAAACCACCCGCGCTCCAAAGGCCGCGGTTTCGCGTACCGGATCGGAAATGGCGCTCACGCTGTCCACGCCGTATTTTTCAGCGCAGATCAGGTTCCCTTCCACCAGCTTACGGTAATTCTGCACATATTCACTGTAGGACACACCGGCTTCCCTGGCAACTATGAACATAAATATATTCATATTGGGAATTTTATCCACCGGCTTTCCGGCCAGCCGGGCATAGAGCCGTTCTTTTGAAGTCATTACTTTCCTCCTGTCGGCCCTTCGACAAGCCCCCGCCCTGCGAGGATCAGCCCAGGCCTCGCCCAACAACCGCACGCGAACCGGTGAGCGTGTCTTTTCGCAAATGCGGCACGGCGTAGGGCCAGTAATTCCCCGCTCTGCGAGGATCAGCTTCGGCCCGGCCCAATAGCCGCACGCGAACCGGTGAGCGTGTCCTTCCGTCAATGCGGCACGGCGTAGGGCCAGCAAATTCCCCGCTCTGCGAGGATCAGCCTCAGCCCGGCCCTGCAAGGATCAGCCCAAGCCCCGCCCAATAGCCGCACGCGAATGCGTGTTCATCCGAAAATGCGGCACGGCGTAGGGCCAGTAAATTCCCCGCCCTGCGAGGATCAGCCCAGGCCCGCCTTGCGGCGCGTATACACATCATAGAAGACCGCAAGGAGCAGGATGACGGCCCTTACCACTTGCTGCCACGCGGCGCCGAGGTTCATAAGGGACATGCCGTTGTTGATGGCGCACATGATAAGGCCGCCGATAACCACCCCCAGCACGGTCCCGATGCCGCCCGACGCGGAAACGCCGCCGATGTAACAGGCCGCGATGGCGTCCATCTCATAGCCCTGGCCCGACTGGGGCAGGGCGGAGTTCATATACCCCGTGGAGACCACCGCGGCAAGGCCCGACAGCAATCCCATAAGGGTAAACACAATAAAAACCACCAGCTCCGAGTTGATACCGGAAAGTTTAGCGGAGCGGGCGTTGCCGCCGACCGCGTAGATGTAGCGTCCCAGAATGGTATTGTTCATCATAAAATGAAAGATGAAGATGGTTACGGCAAGAACGGCCACGATTATCGGCAGGCCGCGGTAAGTGGCAAAACGCTGGCACAGCGCCAGCAGCAAAGCGCTTATGATCACTACTTTTGCGATTACCGCCCCTGTCGGGCTTACTTCAAAATTGTTTTTAATTTTATTTTGCCGGGAGATAAACTCGAACACGACAAACAGCACAACCACCGCCGCCCCGACAATCAGGGGAAGCAGATCGAAACTTTGGCTCTCGTCAAGCCACAGGTTGGGAAAATACCCCGATGCCATTTGCTTGTAGCCGTTGTCTTTAAGGGCGATGGGGTTGAGGTTGGTAACAATGTAGCTCAGGCCCCGGAAAAGAAGCATTCCCGCAAGGGTAGCGATAAACGCGGGGATGTTCATGTAGGCTATCCAGAAACCGTAAAAAGCGCCGACCAAAAGGCCGATGCCAAGGGCGATGATCAGCGTCGGCAGCATCCCTATTCCCGTGTTGTACACCAGCGCGCTTATGGCCCCGATAAAGGCGCAGACCGAACCAACCGAAAGGTCTATACCCAGTACAATAATTACCATTACCATTCCCGTCGCAAGAATAAGCACATAACTGTACTGAATAAGAATGTTGGTAAAGTTACGGGAGGAAAAATTGTTCCCGTTGGTAAGAAAAGAAAAAACGATCATAATCAGCGCGAGTATAAGGAACATAGAATAGCCCCTTAAATTGCTCATAAGCAAGCTGCCGAAACCGCTTTTTTTTACAGCCGTGTCACTCATGTAATTATCTCCCTCCGGCTCTGGCTAGCCTACCAAAGCCATGTGCATAATTTTTTCCTGCGTTGCCTGGTCGTGGTCAAGCACGCCCTTGATTTTTCCCTCGTTCATAACATAAATGCGGTCCGCCATACCAAGCGCTTCGGGCAGTTCGGAACTGATCATGATCACGCTTTTTCCCCGCGCCGCCAGATCGTTGAGTATCTCGTAGATTTCAGTCTTTGCGCCCACGTCAATACCCCGCGTCGGCTCGTCAACAATAAAAATATCAGGGTCGGCAAGCAGTATGCGGCTTACGACTACCTTTTGCTGGTTCCCGCCTGAAAGGTTGCGCGCAAGCTGGTTAATGGAAGGGGTTTTAATCCGCAGCTCCTCACGGTATCTTTCAACCTCGGTAACTTCTTTCGCGGACAATACCAGGCCGAAACGGGAAAACTTTTTCTTCAGGGACGAAGCGGAAATGTTGTTTTTTATGGTTTGAATCAGGATCAGCCCCAGGCTTTTCCGGTCCTCAGAGACATAACCGATACCCGCGTCAAGGGCCGCCTCCGCCGAGCGGGGGGCGATTTTCTTTCCGTGCAGAACCAACTCCCCCTCGCTGCGGGAGCCGTAGGATTTGCCGTAGATACTCATCATTAATTCGGTGCGGCCCGCGCCCATCGGGCCGCAGAAGGCGAGTATTTCCCCTTTCCGCAAAAAGAACGAGGCGTTATCGACCACTTTCATGCTGTGATAATCGGGATGATACACCGACCAGTTCCTTACTTCCATCACCGTCTCGCCGGGAGACGACTTCCTTTTCGGAAAACGGTGGGTAAGGTCGCGGCCTACCATGTCTTTTATGATAACCGCTTCGGTTACGTTGTCTTCTTTTATGTTGTAGGACGAGATAGTCTTGCCGTCCCTGAATACCGTAACGCTGTCGGCGACTTTAAGCACTTCGTTCAGTTTATGGGAGATCATAATGGCGGTAATGCCCTGCCGTTTGAACTCGCGGATAAGTTCCAGCAAATGATCGCTTTCCTCGTCGTTTAACGAAGAAGTCGGCTCATCAAGAATAAGCAAGTCGACCTCTTTGGAAAGGGCGCGGGCGATCTCCACCAGCTGCTGTTTCCCGACACCCAGCTTGCTAACGGTCGTGTAGGGGCTTTCTTTCAGCCCCACCCTGTCCAGGTACTTCTGCGATTCCTTTATGTAATAATCCCAGTTAATAACGCCCATGCGGGTGTTCATGTGTCCCAGGAAAATGTTTTCATAAATTGACAAATAGGGGCTGAGCGCAAGTTCCTGATGAATGATCGCCAGCCCTTCTTTTTCGCTATCCTTCACACTGTGGTAATTGGTCTCATGACCCTTGTAGAAAACACTCCCCTGATACGTGCCTTTCGGGTACACCCCGCTGATAACGCTCATAAGGGTCGACTTTCCCGCGCCGTTTTCCCCGCACAGGGAATGTATCTCGCCCTTTTTTACCCTGAAATTCACCCGGTCCAAAGCCTTGACGCCGGGGAATTCCTTGGTCAACTCGGTAACCCGCAAAATATACTCATCCATGGCGCTTCCCCATCCTTCTATAACGTAAAAAACCAGTATACCACAATTCAAAACATCAAGTAAGCATAAAAAAATACAGGGCCGGACATGAAGGTTAACGCGCGGTAAATCTTCATTATATCCGGCCCTGATCCGCTTAACTAAAATCGCGCCAGGAAAGGCTCATTGCAGGCCGTTGGCCGCGACTTCTTCGGGAGTAATAAAGCCCGCGGTAATCGGGTCTTTCCAGTTGGCCTGGGTAATATTGACCGGATCAAGCAGATAGGCTTTTACGATTTTTTTGCCCGTGTCGCCGATTGCCTCAAGGCCGATGCTGGACGCAAGAACCGCGCCGGGGACAGTGGGATTCGCCACGCCCTTGAGAATCTGGTCCGCAAGAATAATGGCCGCTTCCGCGAGTTTGGCGGTGTCCTTAAACACCGTCATGTACTGCTGGCCGTTCTTGATCAAGGCAAGAGAGGCGGCTTCCGCGTCCTGGCCGGAAACTACCGGCAGCTTGTTGACGTACTTGGCGTCCGCGACGCACGCTTCGAGAATCGCCCGCGCAAGGGTGTCGTTCGGCGCGAGGACCGCGTCAAGGGTTACGCCGCGGGCGTCGCCGGAGAGCAGGTTCTCCATGCGGGTCTTGGCGATGTTGGGCAGCCAGCCTTCGGTGGCGATACGCTGGAAGTTGGCAGTGTCCTTGGAAGTCTCAGGATAGGGGCCTACCACCTTGAGGACGCCGCTCTTTATGTAGGGATTAAGAATGCTCATCGCGCCGTCATAAAAGAAGAAAGCGTTGCCGTCAGTGGGGGAACCGGCAAAAAGGGTGATGTACTTGGGGCTTGCGGCGGTGGCGGCTTTAAGGTCCAGGCCCGCTTCCAGGCCCTGGCCCTGCAGTTGGCCGACCTTAAAGTTGTTAAAGGTAAGGTAATAATCGTAATCGGCGGAATTCTGGATGATCCGGTCGTAGGCGATTACCGCAACTTTGTCGCGGGCGGCGTCGGCTACTGCCGAAGCGACGCCGTCATTCAACTGGCCGACAACCAGGAGCTTTGCGCCCTGGGTTAACAGGTTGCCGATCTGCTGGTTTTGCAGGGTCTGGTCGCCGTTGCCGAACTGGACTTCCGCAAGATAGCCGCGTTTTTCCGCTTCGGCTTTAAGGCTTGCGCCGTCTTTTACCCAGCGCAGAACGGTAGTTTCGGGCATGGCAAGCCCGATAAGGGTCTGTTCACCCGCAGCCGGGGCGCTGCCACTGGCAGCGGCAGCAGCGCTCTCTTTCTTCTTGCAGCTGACAAACACCAGGGAGCCAACCGCGAATAGCGCCAGGAGAACCACTAACAATTTCTTCATAATAATTCCTCCAGGAATATGAGTTTACTTTAATATACTATAAAACCCTTTGATCGCAAAGCGTAAAGTTTTGATAAAGAAGGGGAAAATAGCGATTTTATGGGGAATGACGCGGCGCTTGTGGGGGAAAACGGGGAAAATTTTGACATAAAGAATTTACCTGCCGGCAGGGTGAACAATGAACAAAGAGCAGGGAGCAATGAGCAAAGAGCAGTGAGCAATGAACAAAGAGTAGTGAGCAATGAGCAAAGCAGAGTGAGCAATGAGCAAAGCAGAGTGAGCAATGAGCAAAGCAGAGTGAGCAATGAGCAAAGCAGAGCGAACAATGAGCAAAGCAGAGTGAGCAATGAACAAAGCAGAGTGAAGAACGCGCATACCAGGGGCGGGAATTTTGATCAAATAACCGGGAATTTTGACGAAAAAACCGGGAATTTTAACGAAAAAACACGGAATTTTGACAAAAAAACCGGGAATTTTGACGAAAAAACACGGAATTCTGATAAAAAAACCGGGAATTCTGACAAAAAAACACGGAATTTTGATAAAAAAACTGGGAATTCTGACAAAAAAACACGGAATTTTGACGAAAAAACACGGATTTTTAACGAAAAAACACGGATTTTTGACAAAAAAACCGGGAATTTTGATAAAAAAACCGGCTTTTTTGAGCGGAAAGCCGCAAGCGCGGTTTGGAAAGCCGGAAGCGCGGTCAATACGGAAGGGAGCGCCGGCGGCGCGGCGCGGAGCGCAAAACGGAAAGCCGGAAAAGCGGGAACGAGACAAAGCGGCCGCAATGCCGTTTGCACGGATCGGGCGTAAGTTCTGCGTTATTTACGGCGCGTTCATGACGTTGCGGTACACATCTTCCCGTGAATGAAAACCGTCCCGGATAACCACGTCGATGTTGTCCGCGAAAACCGCGACAGGCTTTTCGATGTACGAAGGGATCAGTACGCCGCTGCCGTTTTCCAGCATCAGGTCCGGCGGAAAGTCTTCCCGGCGGATTATCGCCAGGGCAAGGCGGGCGGCGCGGGGGGCGAGCTTCCCGATGGGCTTGTATACGGTCATCAGCTGAACGCCCTCTACAATGCGCTGGCAGCTTATCAATTCCGCGTCCTGGCCCACCACCGCCACCTCCCCCGCCCGGCGGCGCTCGGAAAGCAGTTGAATGGCGGCGTTGGCAATAGCGTCGTTCCCGCAGGCAATGGCGTCCCAGTCCGGGTCTTCCTCAAAAATACGGCCGATTTTTTCCAGCGCCTCGTCTGAACTCCACTCTTCAAGCCAAATCTCCCGCCCCAGCTCAATATCCCCCGCCTCAATAAGGGGGTCGAGTATCTCGTGGATTCCCCCGCTGATTTCAAAGCTGTTGAAGTCGTGCAGGGAACCGTTCACCAGGAGATACCTGCCGCGGGGCGCGGCGTCCCGCAGGGCCCTTCCAAAGGCGCGGCCTACCTCGCGGCTGTCAAAAGAAATGTAGGCGTCTACCGGCGTTCCCTGGATCATCCGGTCGTAGGCGATAACCGGAATCCCCGCGTCCCGCACCTGCTTTATCGCGCCGGTAATGGCCTCGGTATCATGGGCGATTACCACAAGAAGGTCGATGTTTTGATTCACCATATAGTTGATTTGGGCGATTTGTTCGCGGATACCCCCGGCTGAAAGCTGCACGATTACTTCCGCGCCCAGTTCCCGCGCCGCGCCGGTAAACACATTAAGGTCCTTGTTCCAGCGTTCAACGATGAAAGTAGCCGTGGCAATGGAAAAGCCGATGACCGGCGCGGCCCCGTTGTGCCGCGCGCCTCCCGCGGCGCGGTTCATGGGCGCGCCGCCGGCAGCGCCGTCAGTTGCGCCGCTCTGCCGCGCCCGCGTTCCGCCGCCGTCCCCTCGTCCGCAGGCGGCGGCCAGCACTACGCACAGCATAATAACGGCCCGAATCGCTTTGTGCATCCTAACGCCTCATCCTGTTTTCTCTACCCGCTCGGCAAACTCCGAGGGGCTGAGGCCCCGCAGCTTTCTGAAAATCTTGCTGAAGTAATTGGGGTCGCGGTACCCAACGGCAAAGGCGGTTTCCTTGATACTCAGGCCGGATTCGCGGATGAGCTTTTCGCTTTTTTCGATGCGGAAGGCGCTGAGGTAATCGACAAAGCTGGTTCCCAGTTGATCGGAGAACAGGCGGCTTAAGTAGGCGGGCGATACCAGGGCGGCTTCGGCGGCGCTGCCAAGCTGCAGGGCGGGGTCGGCGTAATATTCCCTGATGTAGGCGATGGCTTTGACCAGGGGGAGGGGGCCGGAACGGCGGAGGGCGGCCTCGTTCAGGAGTTTTTCAAAGGCGGCGGCGGACCAGCGTTCCCAGGCGGCAATATCCTTGAGCGCCATTATTTCCCCCACCGCGTTAAAGAGCGGCGCTTTGTCGGGATTGCGGTAGCAGCCGGTGATGTCGTCCATGAGGAACATGATGAGCGACGCCATTTTGCTCCTGGCAAGGGTAAAATCAGCTTCGGCGAAAACGCCGCTCCAGATACGGGCGAATAGTTTGCGCATTTCGGCGGGATCCGCGGCGCCAATTTTCCGGCGGAGCTGGATAAAGCGCCCGCGTTCATCATCGTCCGCTTCGCGGTTGTGGAAGCCGCGCTGCCCGCGCCGGTCTTCCAGGTTACGGAGCGCGGCGGCGCAGGAAAGGTACAGTTCAGGCCCCCGGCGCGGGTCGCCCAGGCCCAGCACGTTTTCCCCGCCCGGCGAAAGCTCTCCAAGGGCGAGGCCGAACAGTTCCTCAAGGCCGCCCCGGCTCATGTCGCCGGAGACCAGCAGCATGCCCCGGTTCAGCATAGCGTCGTACACGCAGTGGCGCTTGTAGGAAACCAGCTCCGCCAGGCGGGCGCATACCGCTTCGGCTTCGGCGCTTTCCAGGATGCAGACGTTTCCCCGGTCCGAGGGAAGGGCCAGGTCCGCGCGGATTGCCGCCCATTCGTCTTCGCCAATCGCTTTCCAGATAGTCCGCCGCATAAAGCGCTGCAGGGGCGTTTCCGTTTCCGCGGGCGCGGCTTCGCGGCTTTGCAGGGCCGCCCGCGCCGTGTCCATAGTCGCAAGGAAGGTCTTTTTGGACACGGGCTTTACCAGGTAGTCGAACACGCCCAGGGGGATGGCCCGCTGGGCCAGGTCAAAGCGCTCGTACGCGGTGGAAAGGACAAAAATCATGGCGGGGAACTTTTTGTGCACGTCCGCGATAACTTCAAGGCCGTCAAGGCCGGGGATGTTGATGTCCATAAAAACCAGGTCAGGCTCAAGCTCGTGGATCAGCTTCAGGGCCTCAAAGCCGGAGCGCGCCTTGCCCGCCAGGGTAAAGCCGGCGCAGCCGTTGAGCATGAAGACATAGCTGTCGAGAACCGGCTCCTCATCATCCACAACCAAGACACGGTACATAGCAATAACTAAACCGCAATAACGGGAAAGAGTCTATCCGGCGGGGCGGCCGCGCAAGGCGGGGTCTGCCACCCGCTCCCTGGCCGCGGGGCGGTATCCAAAAAAAGTGTAATCGATTACAATTTTTTGTTGACAAACCCCGGATTAGGGTGGATCATAGATAGAAAAGGAGGCGGCTATGTTAATCGGCATTGATCCGGTAATAAGTCCCGAATTGCTTGATGTCCTGTTTCGAATGGGGCATGGGGATGAAATCGTGCTGGCGGACGCGTTTTTCCCCGGCGATTCCTGTAACGCGCGGGTGATTAGGGCGGACGGAATCAGAGTTCCCGCGCTGTTGGACGGCATTCTGGCTTTGATAAACCTGGATTCGTATGTGCCCCACCCGGTTGCCATGATGGCGCCCGGCCAGGGCGATGTCCTGGATGAGACGGTCGAAGAATCCTACCGGGCGGTGATAGACCGGCGCTGGCCGGGAACTCCCGCGACCGAGCGGATTGAGCGTTTCGCGTTCTATGAGCGCGCGAAAAAGGCCTTTGCCGTGCTTATGACCGGGGAAACGGTCAAATACGGGAATATTATCCTGAAAAAAGGGGTTATTCCGCTGGGGAAACCGCTGTAATCGTTTACACGGCGTTGCGTTGGAACCATGAGAAAGACCATCAAGGATGTGGCCTACGCGGCGGGGGTCTCAACCGCTACGGTTTCCAGGGCGCTTGCCGAAAATCCCAGTCCGGTGGCGGAACAAACGCGGCTGAGGGTAATCGCCGCGGCGGACAAGCTGAGTTACCGGATGAATCATACGGCGCGGAGCCTTAAAGTCCGCTCCACTATGACGGTGGCGGTTGTGTTTCCCGAACTGGCAAACGATTTTTTCATGGACGTGGCGGAGGGAATCGAGCGGGAACTGGACGCGCAGGGTTATACCATGCTGCTTTCCTCTTCCCGGAATTCCGTTGAGGAAGAACAAAAGCGGATTGCCATGCTGGCGGACCGTATGGTTGACGGTATGGTGATCATTCCGGCAGGTTCGCGGGGGGAGCATCTGCGGGCCGTGGCGGAGCGGACGCCTGTCCTCCTGGTGGACCGGATTGTGGAAGGCCCCGGCTTTGACGCGGTGGTTTCCGACAACGAGGACGGGACCAGGCGGCTTACCAATGCCCTCCTGTCCGACGGCTTTAGGCGGATTGCCTTTGTGGGCGGGGAAATAACCGTGTCCACCGCACGGGAGCGGCTTTCCGGTTACGCGCGGGCCCTGGCGGAAGCGGGAATTCAGCCTGAGCCTTCCTGGATTTGCCTGGGAGGAATGAACGTGGAGGACGGCTATCAGCGGATGAAGACTCTCATGGAAGAGGCGAACCCGCCGGAAGCTATGGTGGCGGTGAATCTGCTGATCCATTTGGGGATGGAGCGGCGGCTTCTGGATATGGACGGCCCGAAGCCGCCGGTGGTTATCGCGGGTTTTGACGAGTCCCGCTATACGCCCTTTCTGCCGGCCAGCCGCTACACCGCTTTCCAGGACGCGGTAGCAATGGGAAGGCGGGCGGGACAGCGAATCATCGAGAATATCCGGGAAAAAAAGACCGGGCGTTTTGAGCGGGAACATTCCGGGGAACGGATTATCCGTCTGCCGGTAACCATACATCATCATTAATGTTGGAGGAAAGAATGGCAATTAATCGTTTTAGAGGCGCCTATCCCCGGATCGGGATTAGGCCGACTATTGACGGACGGCGCGGCCCCTTAAAGGTACGGGAATCGCTTGAGGATCAAACCATGAATATGGCGAAAGCGGCGAAGGCGCTGTTGGAAAAGAACATACGGTATTCCAACGGCGAGCCGGTTCAGGTGATTATCGCCGGCACGACCATCGGGCGGGTGGCGGAAGCCGCGGCCTGCGCGGACCTGTTCAGGCGGGAAGGGGTGGACATCACCCTGACGGTAACGCCCTGCTGGTGCTACGGCTCGGAAACCATGGACACGGACCCGCAGACCATTAAAGGCGTCTGGGGATTCAACGGCACCGAGCGCCCCGGGGCGGTGTACCTGGCCTCGGTACTGGCAGCCCACGCCCAAAAAGGACTGCCCGCTTTCGGCATTTACGGCCACGACGTGCAGGACGCCAGCGATACGGAGATTCCGGCGGATGTGCGGGAAAAGCTCCTGCGGTTTGGGCGGGCGGCGGTGGCCGCGGCCACTCTGCGGGGCAAGAGTTATTTGCAAATCGGCTCTATCTGCATGGGCATTGCCGGCTCGATCATCAACCCCGAATTTTTTGAAGAGTATCTGGGTATGCGGGTGGAGAGTGTTGACGAGGTAGAGGTCATCCGCCGCATGGAAAAGGGCATTTACGATAAAAACGAATACGAGAAGGCGCTGGCCTGGACCAAACAGTATTGCAAAGAGGGCTTTGACAAGAATCCGCCGGAACTGCAGCGGTCCCGCGCGGAGCAGGACAAGGCCTGGGAATTTGTCGTCAAGATGATGTGCATCATCAAGGATCTCTTTAACGGCAATCCCAATTTGAGCGCGGGCTTCGAGGAGGAACAGGCCGGCCACAACGCCATTGCCGGCGGTTTCCAGGGACAGCGCCAGTGGACCGATTTCTACCCCAACTGCGATTTTCCCGAATCCATGCTCAATTCCTCCTTTGACTGGGAGGGCGCGAGAGAGCCGTATATCCTTGCCACCGAGAACGACACCCTCAACGGCGTGGGTATGTTATTCGGAAAACTGTTAACCGGAACCGCCCAGATTTTCGCCGATGTGCGCACCTACTGGAGTCCGGAGGCGGTAAAGCGGGCCACGGGCTACGATCTTACCGGAGCGGCGAAAGAATCGGGCGGCTTTATCCACCTTATCAATTCGGGCGCGGCCTGTATCGACGCCTCAGGCGAGATGAAAGGCCCGGACGGCAAGGGCGTGATGAAGCCCTTCTGGGAAGTAACCGAAGCGGATCAGAAGGCCTGCCTCTTGGCGACCACCTGGAACGCCGCGGACTTCGGCTATTTCCGGGGCGGCGGTTTCTCGTCACGCTTCCTTACCAGGGCGGAAATGCCCGTTACCATGACCAGACTCAACATCGTGAAGGGCGTCGGCCCGGTTATACAGATCGCCGAAGGCTGGACGGTGAATCTGCCGGACAACGTCTCGGACATTCTCTGGAAACGCACCGACTACACCTGGCCCTGCACCTGGTTCGCCCCCAGGGTAACGGGCAAGGGGGCGTTCAAAACGGCCTACGACGTTATGAACAACTGGGGGGCCAACCACGGCGCCATTTCTTACGGCCATATCGGCGCGGACCTTATCGCCCTGTGCGCCATACTGCGCATTCCGGTTTGTATGCACAACCTGCCTGAAGAAAAGATATTCCGGCCCAGTTACTGGAACGCTTTCGGCATGGACAGGGAAAGCGCGGACTACCGAGCCTGCGCGGCCCTTGGCCCGTTGTACAAATAAAAAGGAAGCAAGATCGTGGAATACGCGATAGCGGTTATTGATATCGGCATGACCAACAAGAAGGTGGCGGTGTACGATGACTCTCTCCGCCAGCTTGACGCGCAGTACCGTGTCTTCGAACCGAAGATCGTGGACGATCTGCCCTGCCACGATCTTGCGGCTATGGAAGAATGGTTTCTTGAGGAACTGGGGAAGGCGGGGAAACAGTTTCCCGTTAAGGCAATCGCGGTAAGCACCCACGGGGCGACCTTTGTATGCCTGGGCAGGGACGGCAAAGCGGCCCTGCCCTGCGTGTACTACACCCACGAACCGGGCAAAGATTTTCACCGCCGCTTTTATGAGCGCTTCGGCCCCGCCGTTGAACTCCAGGCGAGGACCGGCACTCCCGCGTTTGAGGCGATGATCAATCCGGCCAAAGGGATATTCTTTGCCCAGGAACAGTTTCCTGAAGATTTCAAAAATGTCGCCTCAATACTTCCCTTTCCCCAATACTGGGGCTTCCGTTTGACCGGAAAGTCCGGCGTGGAAAGTACCTACATGGGCTGCCACAGTTATCTCTGGGATCAGGTGGACCACTGCCTGTCTTCGGTCGCGCGGGACATGGGGATCGCCCCGTTCCTGCCGGACAAGCTCAACCGATCCTGGGATGTTCTGGGAAAAATCAGCGAAGAAGCCGCCCGAAAAACCGGCCTTTCGCCTGACGCCGTCGTGACCATGGGTATCCACGATTCCAACGCGGCCCTGCTTCCCCATTTTGCCAAAAAGGGCGAGTCGGGCTTTGTGCTCAACTCCACCGGAACCTGGTGCGTCATGATGAATCCGGTGAAGTCCTACGGCTTCGCCCCGGAAGAACTGGGCAAGGTGGTGTTCTTCAACATCTCCGCTTTCGGGACTCCGGTGAAAACGGCGATTTTTTTGGGAGGCCAGGAATTCGAGACATGGTCAAAACAGCTTATGGCCTCGCACCGGCGGCAGGATTTCCCGCCCTATGACGAAGCGCGTTACCGGAAAATTCTGCGGGAGGCGGACTGTTTTCTGTTACCCGAATTGCTCGCCGGTACGGGGCAGTTCCCCGGTTCAAAACCCAGGGTGGTGGAAGGCGGGAAAACCTGGACCTATGAGGATATCGCAGGCGGCGCGGGCAGGCCGCCCTGCTTTGACGATTACGAGCAGGGCTTCGCGGTGCTGCGCATAAGCCTCGTGATGCAGTCCCTGGTGGCCCTGGAAAGAACCGGGCTTCAGGCGGGGACGGAAATTTTTACCGAAGGAGGATTCAGAAAGAACGAAGCGTATAACCGGCTCCTGTCGGCGGCTTTCAAAAACAACCGGGTGTACCTTACGGGTATTACCGAGGCAAGCGCCCTGGGCGCCGCGCTGACCGCCAAGATGGCCCTTACCGGAAAAGGACTTGCGGAATTGGCGGGTTTCATGGATATTGAATATCAGGAACTGGAAAAGAGCGATATTCCGGAGCTTTTTTCCTATCGGAAAGCCTGGATGGAACAGGTTGAAAAACAGTGATTCAGGCGGTTTATTTTTATGCAAGATTAACGGTTTGTTAAACCGGATCTTAAAACAAATGCCAAGGAGTGTATTATGAAAAAGACTGTGATGATTTTGGCGGCGCTGCTTGCGGTGTCATCCGTTCTGTTTGCCGGCGGACAGAAGGCCGGAGGCGCAGCTTCGGACGGCAGAGTACGCATAGCTCTTCTTATGCGCAACATGAATGAGCAGTTTCTGAAAGACTATGCGGAAAACGTGCGGAAACTGGCAACGGAAAAAGGCGTAGATCTTAACGTGCAGGACGCCAACAATGACATGCAGGCCCAGCTTACCCAGCTGGATACCCTGCTCAACCAGGGTTACAAGTATTTCGTGGTTATCCCCATCGACGGACAGATGTCGGAGCAGATAAACAAAGCTATCGCCGAACGGGGCGGAGCCGCGGCCTATTCCAACACGCCGCCCACCACGGAAGCCCTCAAGGTCGGGAAGACGTTCTTCTTCGCGTCCTCTCCTGAGCTTATCGCGGGCAAGTTCGCCGGCCAGATTGTCGCCGACTACTTCGATAAAAACCCGGCCAAGGCCCCCGGCAAAGTAGTCAACATGATCCACATCCAGGGCGCCCTGGGGCATCCGGCCCAGGTGAACCGCCAGAAAGGCATGGAAGACGAACTTAAGTCCCGCGGCTACACAGTGGTAAAGATCGCCGAAGATACGGCAAACTGGACCCCCGACCAGGCGCAGGAAAAAATGAGCACATGGATTGGCGCGCACCGCGGGAAGTTTAACGCCGTTGTCGCCCAGAACGACGGTATGGCCCTTGGCGCGATTGAGGCGATGATCCAGAACGGACTTACCAAAAGCGATACGAGTGACGGTACGTCCCTGGCCGTGCCGGTAGTCGGCTACGACGCCACCCAGGAAGCCCTGAACTCCATGAGCCAGGACAGGCTTTACGCCACGGTCTTGCAGGATTCCAAGGCCCAGTCCGACGTCGCCTTCGGCGTAATTTACGAGCTTGCTTCCACCGGCTCCGTACTCGGAAAAACCATCGCCGGCCTTGCTCCCGCGACTGCCGTTACCCCCGAATATCCCGCCAACGACGCCGCGGTTATTCAACAGTGCTACCTTGTTCCCTACGTGCCGGTCACCAAGGACAACTACAGGAGCCTCTTAAAATAAACGACCTTTGATTAAAACAGCGCTTCCAAAGTCAATTGATTTTGGAAGCGCATGCATTATCGGAGTGGAAATACATGAAAGATACCGAATTTGTTATCGAAATGCTTGACGTCTCAAAAACGTTTCCCGGCGTACTTGCCCTTGACAAGGTGGATTTTACCGTAAAGCCGGGGACGGTCCACGCGCTGATGGGAGAAAACGGCGCCGGTAAATCCACCCTGATGAAGTGTCTTTTTGGAATATACAAAATGGACGCGGGGAAAATACTTCTCGGCGGCAGGGAATGTCATTTTAACAGCGCCGCGGACGCCATGGCGGCCGGCGTGTCAATGATACATCAGGAGCTTTCCAACGTTCCCGAAAGATCCGTAGCGCAGAATATATGGCTCGGACGCGAGCCTTTGAATAAATTGCACCTTATTGATCACAGGAAAATGCTTCAGGATACAAAGCATCTGCTTGAGGGCCTTAACTTCAACTTCGACCCGGCGGCCCGGATGAGCAGCCTTTCGATAAGCCAGCAGCAGGGCTGCGAAATCGCCAAGGCTGTTTCCTACAACGCTTCAATTGTCGTTATGGACGAGCCAACCAGCTCGCTCACCGAAAATGAAGTGATCCATCTTTTCAGCATTATCAGAAACCTCAGGGAAAAGGGTGTGGCGATCATTTACATTTCCCACAAAATGGAGGAGATTTTCGAGATCGCCGATACGGTTACCGTTATGCGCGACGGCAAGGTTGTCAAAACCGAGCCGGTCAGCGAAATTGACAGCGGCAGGCTCATCTCGCTCATGGTCGGCCGCGACATAACCCACCGCTTCCCGCCGGTGGAATCGGAAATCGGGCCGGTGTGCCTTGAAGTGAAGAATCTGACCGCGGTAAATCCGCGTTCTTTCAGGAACATCAATTTTGAGCTTCACAAGGGCGAAATACTCGGCCTCGGCGGCCTTGTCGGCGCCCAGCGCACCGAGCTTGTCGAAGCGATTTTCGGCGTAAGGCCGGTCAATTCGGGCGAAGTTCTGGTAAACGGCCTGCCCCTGAAACGGCTCACTCCCCACGAAGCGATTCAGTCGGGAATGGGGCTTGTTACCGAAGACAGGCGGCAGACCGGCATATTTCCCCTTTTGGACGTAACGGTAAACACTACGATTCCGTCTCTTGACAATTACAGGACAAAAATCGGCCTTTTGGATCATAAAAAACTGGTTGAAATGGCGAAAAACCAGAATCAGCAGCTTCGGACAAAGACCCCGTCTATGGGCACTCTGGTACAAAACCTCTCCGGCGGAAACCAGCAAAAGGTTATCTTAAGCCGCTGGCTTATGACCATGCCGGATATTCTTATTATGGATGAACCAACAAGGGGCATTGATGTCGGCGCCAAGTACGAAATTTACATGATAATGGTGGAACTGGTTAAACAGGGAAAGGCCATCATCATGGTGTCAAGCGAAATGCCGGAGCTTATCGGCATGAGCCACCGGGTTATCGTACTTTGCGCTGGAAAACTGACTGGAATTCTCGAAAAGCAGGAACTGTCACAGGAAGCGATCATGCGTTTCGCCACACAGTTCGCGTAAAATTGACGTACAATTTATTTGGAGTAAACGGGAGTGAGTATGAAACCAATGAATATAAAGGCATTGTTGAGCAAGTACACGACTTTTGTTACGTTTGTGGTGCTGGTTTTCCTGCTGTCAATACTGACAAAGGGACAGGTGCTTTCGTGGCCGTCGGCGAAAACCCTGATAATCGCGGAAGCGGTACGGGCCTTTGCGGCGCTTGGCGTCGGCATGATTATTATTACAAAAGGTATTGACCTTTCGATAGGCTATGTGGTCTGCCTTTGCGCCTCCGTGGCCGCTTCTTTCGCGCAGATACCCACGTATGAATCGGCCCTCTATTCCGGCCATTCCTTTCCCCTGTTCATGCCCATTATTGCCGGAATAATCGCCGGCGGCCTTTTCGGTTTGTTTAACGGCGTTCTTGTCGCGTACGGCAAGCTGCCGCCGTTTATCGCAACGCTGGGAACAATGTCCATCGCGCGGGGCTTCCAGCTTATCTATACAAAAGCCGCCGTCGTAGGCTCGCTTACCGGAGAATTTAAGTCTATCGCGCAGAATTCAATCGGCGGCATTTTTCCGTATCTGGGAATATATGTGGTTGTCATCACCATTCTGGTGTGGGTTTTGCTCAAACATACAAAGCAGGGAACGAATTTTTACGCGATAGGCGGTAATGCCCAGGCCGCGCGTGTGTCGGGCATCAATGTCGAGCGTAATCTGGTGAGCGTGTACTTTTACGCGGGGCTTCTGTACGGCTGCGCCGGCGTGCTTCTCGCGGGACGGCTGGGCCTTGCTAACGCCCTTACGGCAAACGGCATGGAGCTTGACGCCATAGCCGCGGTTACCGTCGGCGGCGTTTCCCAGAGCGGCGGCGTCGGCACGGTCGGGGGTATGATCATCGGCGTGTTCACCATGGGACTTATCAACTACGGCATGAGTTTTCTTTCTATAGATTCCTACTACCAGCTTTTGGTAAAAGGCGCCATTATTATCGCGGCGGTCTTTTTCGATATGAAGAAATACGCAAAACGGGCGTAACAAAAAGGCCGCGTTTATTCGCAAGTCTGGTTTAATACCCCGGAGCTCTGCTCCGCGGAGGCTCATTACGCGCTTTGGGCCAGGGCAGGACCCCGCCCGGAAATTAACGATCCATTGCGGTCAATCCGGTGGATAATACGGGGACCTTGTCTCCAACCACCTTTTTCGCAGTTTGAAGCAATTCCTGCATCCGGGTATGGGGAAGCAGCTCCGTTTCCATATATTCCCATTCAAGACCAAGGCTCCGGTATTTGGATTTACACATATTATTGAAAGCGCATAGTTCCCAGCGGTTGATCGTATCATGGTAGGTCCGTATGATTTCCGCTATAGACCGAATATTTTCTTCCGTATCGGTTGCATAAGGTATGACTGGAGTGCGAATCCATAGTTCCCCGGCATATTCATTGTTTCTTTTTTTTTGGACTATGCGGGCAAGATTATTCAAAATGAAACCGTTCCCCGCGCCGGTAAATTTTTTATGCTGTTCTTCATCGGCAATTTTTAAATCAAACAGTATGTAATTGAAAGATAAAAATATCCGTTCAAAAAGTTCCGGGCTGCAATGCCCCGATGTATCCAGGGCAGCATTGATGCCGGCGGCATGAAGCTGTTCTACCGCCTCAAGGATAAAAGGCGCATGCAGCGCCGCTTCCCCGCCGCTAAAAGTAACGCCGCCCTTGAAGGCATCGTAAAAATGCTTGTCCTTTAAGGCGTATGCTGCCAGTTCATCAACAGTCCATATCCTGGCCGAAATTTGCAGGGCTTTTGAAGGGCATCTTTTGGTACATATTCCACAACGGCTGCAATGGGCGCGGTCGATACCAAGACCTTTTTCCGTAAATCCCAAAAGTTTTCCGGGGCATACCTTAACGCAGGTATGACAGCCTATACATTTCCGCGCATCCCATTTTATATACGGTTCAGGAGGAATTCCTTCCGGGTTATGACACCATTTGCAGCGTAAAGGGCAGCCCTGGAAAAAGAAAGTCGTCCGTAATCCTTCCCCGTCATGGCTTGTCCCCCGGTGAGTATCAAAGATCAGCGCTTCCATTATATGGCTTCATAATTAACCCGTGCGATGAATTCCTCCTGAAATTTACGATCCATAACACAAAAATGGGCGGAATAACCGGTAACCTTGACAACCAGTCCTTTGTGTACCGGATTTGCCGGATCATCCATGGCGGCTTTAAGCTTTTCCAAATCAATGATATTAAGATTTATCTGTACCCCGCCGCGGCTCATATAAGCGGTAGAGAAACGGCAGACAAATTCACCGGGATTTTCCCTGCCGTCAAAAAATTTAGGCTGCAGCTCAATCTGCAGGGACCCTCCCTGAAAACGCCTGAAATCAACTTTACACAGAGAATTCGCCGTCGCGGTAATCCCCTCGGTATTCCTTCCGTGCATGGGATTGCAGCCGTGGGCGAATGGTTCGGCGGCAAAACGTCCGTCGTAAGTAGCCCCCTGTAATTGCCCGGCGTAGGTGTGGCCCATAAACTGGAAAAGGGAGGGCCGGAAATGGCCGCCCTTAATATTTCGTTTTAGTTCCATGATATCCACGATCCGGTTGGCAGCCCGGGAGTACAGGGCGTCGACCTCATCAAGATCATTGCCGAATTTTTGGGCGTTAAGAAGGAACTGCCGGAGTTCCTCCGCATCCCGCCAATCGTTAAGGCGGGCTTCCCGAATTTCTTTAAGGCTATACCGTTTTCGATCAAACACAATTTCTTTCAGGGCCTGGAGGCCGTCAACAACATTGGGGACTCCCAGGACATTCACCGATGTATAGGTATTGTTAACTCCTTTTGGGCTGGTAACATCACAGCCTTTTTCAATGGGACCATGCATACAGAGGGATGTGACCATTTCCGGCCAGACCCGATCCTGCCATTCATATACCTTATTTTTAAATTCAACCAGCATATCAACGGTTTTTTCCAGATGACTGTCATACAGTTCCCACAATTCCTCAAAACCGGTTATGTTGTTTTTGATTCCTTCTTCCACCGCCATATCGAGCGCTTTGGTCAATACCAGGCAGTTCATGTCATGATCCGAATATTCGCAGCCGACGGCACAGTACCATTGGCATCCGCTGTAGGCGACGTTCCAGGCATCGTCGTAACTATATCCCGAATAGAGTTCGCTGTCCCTGAGTATATCGTAATTAACCAGGGTCGGCGTTCCGCAGCCGTGCCGGGCGACAACTTCACAGCCGTAGGCGTAAAACGCTTTATCAATGTCCTGATGCCACATAAGTCCCAGATGGTTGTAGCCGCCGGTAATATCATAGGCCTCTATGCCTATCCAACTTACCTCATTGGTCGCGTCGGTTCCGTCTTTTAAGCGGCCGCCGAAAGCAAAATAATTACCGCCGTATTTAAGATACATTTCGGCGATTAATTCCCTTGCCCCGGCCCTGGTCAGGATGCCCTTTTCGGTGTCACGGCGGTAAAAATCGTTTAAAAGGAGATCGAGCCTGCCATAGCCGTTTCCATGCCCGTTAATACGCTCCGCTACCTGGAAAAAGTAGATCCACTGCACCGCCTGTTCAAAAGTTTGAGGCGGACCTTCGCTGAGGGCCTTGCAGTTGGCCGCGACTCGTTCAAACCGGGCCCTGCATTCCGGGTCCTTTTCATTCCGCGCCAGATCCAGCGCTTTGACCGCATGGCGCGCCACAAAACGGATAATTGCCCCCACCACCAGTTCCTGGGCGGAAAGATAATCCACCCGCCGTTTCGCTCCGTATCCGGCATGAACATCTCTGCTTTTCCGCACCTTGTCCAAAAGCCCCGTCCAGCCGAGTTCCAGCCCGATGGAAAGGTCCGGGCAGGTATGGGCCAGGCTCATGCCCCCGGCCCCCACATGACGTAATTTTTCACCCAGTTCATATACTATGTCCGGGTATCTGTACAGCCTGGCCTCGTCCAGCTGCCAGTGAAATTCACCGACAATGGTTTCATCAGGGTACACTTCCGCCGGGCTGTGGTCCAAAAAGAAAGCGTAATCCTTTGCCCAATTCAGGGCGCTGTATTCAAACCCTTCAAGTTTCGAGGGCATTTGTGACGCGAAGGGAAAATCTCCTCCTACATCAACCCGGCAATTGTGATCTCCGATATTTATCCGCCGGGACGCACTGACCGCCATTTCTCCGGTGGCGGGTGAAAAAGCTGCGGAGTGACCCGACCAGTGGTAAACCAGAAATTCCGCGTTCTCCGCGTAAAGGTTTCTCCTTCCCGAAACAGCCAAATCGGCGCTCCGCTTCGCAAGCCGGACAATCCGCGCCGGGGGTACAAGTTTTACCGTCATAATACTTCTCCTCGGTTAAACTATAGACCACTCTCTGTTTTTGTCCACTTCCAAAAATATCTTTAAGGTTGCTGATTATGACTTTTATGGTAACCCGAAGGAGAACATCCATATACTCTTTTAAAAGCCCGGGAAAAGGCCTTTTCATCCTCATAGGCGATCATCCGGGACACGTCCCCTATAATGGCGCCGGACAATAATTCTTTTGCCGCTATCGACATTCTTTTCTGCGTTACATATTTCATGGGAGCAGTCTTATAATGTTTTTTAAATAATCTGGAAAAATAAGCCCTTTCCATACAGGCTATTTTGGCCAGATCCTCAACGGTTATCTGTTCTGTCGCGTGCTGGGTAATATAACGTATTACGTTTACCAAACGGGGGTCGTATACTATTGCCGGACAATATGCGGCCGCTATATATCGGACCAATATTCCGCAGAGTTCATCCAGGCTTTGAATATCCCCAATATCACTGAAGTACCGCATAGTACGAAGGAGGGATATTTCGAGGGTATTCTCATTGACGGGGATCCGCAGTAAATCATCGGTAATATCCGGCGCGATTTCGATATGAAAATAGATAACCTCCAGGGGATTATCCGGATCATGCCATAAGGTATAAGGAGAGAAAGTCGGAAGTATATACAGGTTTCCGGCCAGAAGATCGATATCCCGGCTCACGCTCTGATAATGGGCATTACCGCCCAATACATAATAAAACCGGTGAAATGAGGCAATTTCATCCCGCATTCCCCATTTTTTGGGACAAACTATATACCCATATCCTAATTCGTCAACAATAAGTTTGCTAATCATTTTCGAGCAGTTCCATACGGTTCATTCCATTACTGACCCGGCAATATGATATATTATATTGCAGCGTATTGTATTGCAGGGTCATCAAAATATTTCACTATCCTTTCAGGAGTTCTATTGAGCAATCGCATATGGGTTTCTGCCGCTTTTGATAACTCGTATTTTGTTTTCTTTGGACTTTTTGAACCTGCGCCATATTTTATGTCGGAATTCAGATGTTCGTCAGGATTCAAATCGGGACTGTATGCCGGTAAATAATACAGTTCTATCTTGTCTTTGTTTTCCTTCAAGTACGCCTGTAGTATCTTACTCCGGTGCGTCCTCAAATTGTCAACTATAAGATATACTTTATGCGCGCTCTTTTTAACTAAGCGTTTTACAAACTCTAAAAATAATTCTCCGTTAATGCTTTTATCATGCATCTTCCAGAATACTTTCCCTTTATTCGTTATCGCGCTAATCATATTTATATGTTCTCTTTTTCCCGTCCGGTGAACAACAGGCGTTTTGCCGGCGGGCGCGTAACCGCGTCCGCGCACATCCCTCG
>JAISYA010000253.1 GCA_031270205.1 Treponema sp. | reverse complement strand
CCCGCGGAGGCTCATTCCTGTGCCCGTGTCAGGGCAATCGTCCCTTCGTGCAGATCCTGGATGCCGGCGGCGCTCAGGCGCACACGGGAAAGACTGAGGGCTGCGGGCAAGGGGCCGGTGTTATCGCCGCCGTCGGAAACAGGCTGGTGTTCAACACGGAAAACCATACGCGCGCCTTGTTCGCCGTTTGCTTCCGGCGCGGATGAGGATTCCCGTTCAGGGCGGAGTTCCAGAAGCTCCTGGCCGTTTGCCCGGAAAAACACGTAACGTCCTTTCCGCCCGCTGCCGCCGGAATACAGCTCGTACTCACCGTTGGGGAAAAAGTGCAGCCTCCCCAGGGAACTGTCGTACAGGGCGTCAATCGGGGGGCTGACGGTGTTTTCGCTTTCGGCGGTCCGGGTACCGGTACTTGCACGGCGGTAGGAACCGTCCCACGCGGCGTTGACGGCTATTTTCAGGCGCACGTCCTCAAAAACCTTTACCCGTATGCTGTCCAGGGATTCCAGCTCAATGTCCAGAAAACGCCTGAGCGTCGTAATCGAAATATTCTGGCTTGATATATACAGACCGTAGCGCGTGGGGTTGGAATTCTGCCAGGTGAACACCTGCTGGGTCTCGTCGCTGAAAAAGACGATCTCCCTGCCGCCCGGATCAAAATAGATGTACTGTCTCATGTCCAGAGTGCCCTGGGGGATCACGTAATACCAGAGGCCGTTGATAAAGTTTTCAAAAACACCTTTTTGCCCTGAGAGCAGTTCCCTCAGGCGGAACTGCTCAATCTGGGAACCGGGCAGGCGGGTAATGCCGGTTTGCTCGTAACGTTCCTGTTCAGGGTTAAAAGCATAGGTAATTTCCAGTTGGTCGAGCATATTGGCGGATTCGGTATCACGTCCGTTGGCGGTAATCGTTAAGCTTTTATCCCTGGCTATGCCCTGATGATAGGCCTGGGACCTTTCCGTTTCCTGGATCTTGATGGAACCGTCTATCCTGATTTCGGCGATTACGGCAAAGGGTGTCTCGGCGCTCCGCCTGAAAACGGTCATGGTGTGCTTGTCCTGGTTATTCATGCCGGTAAGGATCACGCAGAGGCTGCGGTCCCCGATGAGGTCCTGGGTAAAGAGGGATACGGTTCCCGGCTGAGTCGCCGCGGTGGGGGCGGTCCATACCTGCCGGTACTCCTTCTCCGTTTCATCGTAATCGATAAAGCAGACGTAGACGGGGCTGTCCATTTCGTGCAGGCTGTGGAAGGCCACTACCTGTTCCTCCGCCGGATCCCCGTCGAAGTCCTGGGTTAAAACGGAAATGATGACATCGCCCTCGTCCATGGCGACTTTGGTGGCGATGCTTTCCTCATAGGCCATCTGCTCTTCGGCGGAGGAATACGGGCCGGCGCCGATTTCCTGGGGGATAACAATCCGCGTCCGGCGCTGTTCCTGGTTTTTCTGCCTGGCAAAAGGTCCCAGTATCAAAAATACCGCGCCCGCCGCGCCGATGATAACAAATCCGATAATAGTAAACAGCGTTTTTTTATTCATAAACTGCCCAGATGCGTCTCTACGCTTTTTATTACGGCCTTAAGGGTTTCCTCGATATTTTTGTCGCTTTTGAAACCGGCGGCGCTGACATGGCCGCCGCCGCCGAAGGTTTGGGCTATTTTTGAAACGTTCACTGTGCCCTTGGAACGGAGGGAACAGCGCACCTTCCCCTCAAGGTTTTCCTTTATCAGAATGGAGACGGTAACTTCCCTTGCATACAGAGGTATGTTGATAAAGCCCTCGGCATCCTCAAAATGCGCGCCGGCGGCCGCGAGGTCTTCTTTGCGCATAACCTGCACCGCCACAGTGCCCCCCGCATGCAGTTCCAGCGTGGAGATCACCTTTTTTTGCAGGAGCAGCGCGCCGATAGAGGCGTTTTCGTTAAGGCGGTGGTAGACATCGTAGGGAACTACCCCCCGCTCAACCAGGGCGCGGGCGGCGGTAAAGGTCCGCAGCGTGGTTTTGGAATAGGCGAAAAAACCCGTGTCGTACACGATGCCGGTGTAGGCCGCCCGCGCGGTGTCAACGTCAAGTGTAAGAGAGACGGTCCCGGCAATCTCCACCGCCAGCTCGCAGGTGGCGGCCGCGCTTGAATCAATAAGCCCCCCCAGCGTGGAAAGGGGTTTCGGCTCGTGGTGATCAACCACAAAAATATCCCGCGCTCTGGGAATTACGCTCCTTACCGGGCCAATATTGTATTCATCGGAAGTGTCCAGTATGAGCAGGGCGGATTTTTCAAACAGGGCTGAATGGGCTTCTTCGTTCCATTGTTCAACAAGCCGCTTCGGGTCCATGAACACAAACAGATCCGGTATCGGCCCGGCGTTGATGATCCTCACCTTTTTTTTCCGGGATTTCAGTATCGCGGCGAATACCAGCTCCGCCCCCAGACCATCCGCGTCCGCCGGATCATGGGTGGTGAGGATAAAGGACCGGTATTTATCAATAAAGGCTAAAAACTGATCCGGCATCGGTGAATTGAAATTATGTCCCCGCGAAATATGCCGCCGCCGCCTGCCTGATGCGGGAGTCGATATTCAGGGCGATGAGCAGGGCCTGCCATCCGCGGGATGATTCCTCAAGCCGGGAAAACCGGATTAAATCGGCGGACGGACCCTGCAGGGCGGAAGAGAGGGCCGCTTGGGAAGCGCTGACCAGCAGGGTATAGGTAATGCCCTTTCCGGCGTTCCGGGAGGCGGCCTCCCGCAATGCCCCGGCAAAATCCGCCGCGTCTCCCCCGGCGGAGAGGCTTTTCAGCGTTTTTTTGACATTCTCCTTGTCGGCGTCGTTTTTCAGGGTGTCGGAATACACGATTCCCGCTTTTCCGCCGGCGTTCCAGATGGTAATCCGGTCCCCTTCCCGCAGGCGGCTGTCCACGAGGTTACCGGAAATCCACGCCGCGATATCGTCCCGCTTGCCCGAAAGGGCCGCGGAACCGTCAATAATCACGTTTACCTCTATAGGGGCGCTCCGCGTATCCGCGCGCGCCTCCCCCGCAAAGAGGATCAGGACAAGGGTGAACAATACCCTGGCGGTAACTCTTGCTTCCATGCGGTTAGTATAACACACCTTTGGGTACTTGGCTAGCAGTTTGTTGCGCCTGCGCATTATAATCTCCACAATCTCCTTCAGGCGGTTTTTACCCCGCAAACTGCCAGGCTGCTTTAGCGGCAAGAAGCTCTGCGCAAAAAACAACCTGACCGTTTACCATGTAAGCGGTCAGGTTGTTTTTTAGGTATGAAACGGTTTTTTAATACCCGGCCCCTCTTACTTCGCGGCGGGCTTCTTTACCGCGGTTTTTTTTGCCGCGGTGGTTTTCGCGGCGGGCTTTTTCGCCACAGGTTTCTTTGCCGCGGCGGTTTTCACGGCGGGCTTTTTCACCACCGGTTTCCTGACCGCGGTACTCTTGGCCGTCTGTTTTTTTACCGCCGGCTTTTTTCCCTTTATAATCTTTCCGGAATTATTGATAACCGCCTGCGCGCCGGCAAGCCGAGCCAGCGGTACCCGGAATGGTGAACATGATACATAGCTTAATCCCGCCCTATAACAAAAATCAATAGTCGCGGGATCTCCGCCGTGTTCTCCGCATATTCCAATCTTGAGATACGGTTTAACCTCTCTGCCCGCGCTTATGCCGAAGCGCATCAAGCCCCCGACGCCGTCCTCGTCAATTGAATTGAAAGGATCCACATCAAGCACATTCTTTTGCAGATACACCGGAAGGAACGAAGCGATGTCGTCACGGCTGAAGGCGAAAGTCATCTGGGTAAGATCGTTGGTACCGAAGCTGAAGAAGTCCGCGTATCGGGCAATGTGGCCGGCGCGTATCGCGGCGCGGGGCACTTCGATCATCGTACCGATCTTCACATCCATTTTAACATTCGCGGCATTGAAAACTTTTGCAATCATTTTTTCGGCGTTGGGCCGCAAGAGCTTTAACTCCCGCGCGGTAACCACAATGGGGATCATGATCTCAGGCTGCACGGGGATATTTGCCAAAACACATTCAACCGCGGCCAGGGCGATTGCCTCCACCTGCATATCGTAGATCTCGGGGTATGTTACCGCAAGGCGGCAGCCGCGATGCCCCAGCATGGGGTTGGCTTCAACAAGCCGGTCGATCTTGGGCTGCAGCGCATCGTGACTCACTTTGAGATGGGCGGCAAGCTCGTCCACTTCTTCTTTCGTGTGGGGAACGAATTCGTGAAGCGGCGGGTCAAGGAGCCTAATGGTAACGGGCCGCCCTTCCATTGCCTTGAATATGCCGAAGAAATCTTTTTGCTGGAGGGGCAGTATCTCCCGCAGATGCTTTTCCCGCTCTTCTTTGGTGTCGGCGACAATCATGGCCCGGAAATGGATCAGTTTCTCTTTGTCAAAGAACATGTGCTCGGTACGGCAGAGGCCCACGCCCTGCGCGCCGAAATCAAAAGCCCGTATGGCGTCTTCCGGCTGATCCGCGTTGGTTCTGACATCAAAGCCTTTGATGGGGCCGCGCACGGCGCGGGCGCGTACCTGGTCGCACCATTTGAGGAATAGGTTCATGTCTTTGGAGATGTCCGGAACCACCAACGGCAAGCGGCCTTCATACACCTCGCCGGTCGAACCGTCAATGGTGAGCCAATCCCCTTCCCGGTAGGTCTTGCCGCCGATAACGGCGACGCCGTGCTGTACCGAAACGCCTTTCGCGCCGGCCACGCAGGGGGTACCCATGCCGCGGGCAACTACCGCCGCGTGGCTGGTCATGCCGCCGGTGGAGGTAAGCACGCCCTGGGAAACCACCATGCCGCCAATGTCCTCAGGGCTGGTGTCTTTGCGCACCAGCAGCACTTTTTCGCCCCTTTCGTGCCATGCTTCGGCGTCTTTGGCGGTAAAAACAATGCGCCCCGCAGCGGCGCCGGGGGAGGCGTTAAGACCCTTGGTAATGGGTTTTACTTCCCGGTTGGCCGCCGAATCGATCATCGGGTGGAGCAGTTGATCCAGATGCGCCGGCGTTACCCGCATAATCGCGGTCTCCGTATCGATCAAGCCCTCGGCAACCATGTCTACCGCGCACTTTACCGCGGCGGTTCCCGCCCGCTTGCCGTTGCGGGTCTGGAGCAGGAACAGTTCACCCTGCTGCACGGTGAATTCCATATCCTGCATATCTTTGAAGTGTTTTTCCAGCTTGTTTTTGATGCCCACCAGTTGTTTGTAAATAACCGGATTCCGTTTCGCCAGCGTGGCGATCTTTTCAGGCGTCCTGATACCGGCCACCACGTCCTCGCCCTGGGCGTTCATCAGGTATTCGCCGTAAAACTCGTTGACGCCGGTGGAGGGGTCGCGGCTGAAGCACACGCCCGTGCCGGAGTCTTCGCCGAAATTGCCGAACACCATGGACTGCACATTCACCGCGGTCCCCTTGAGATTGCGGATGCCGTTGAGCTGCCGGTATTTGATGGCCCGCTCGTTCATCCACGAGCCGAAAACAGCGTTGACCGCGCCCCAAAGCTGATCCAGCGGGTTCTGGGGAAAGTCCCTGCCGGTAGTTTTCTTAATGATTTTTTTGTATTCGTCAACCAGGGCCTCAAGGTCCCCGGCGTTAAGCTGCGTATCAAGCTCGACTTTTTTCGATTTTTTAATGCCGCTGATGGCTTCCTCAAACCGTTCATGTTTTACACCCATGACCACGTCGCCGTACATCTGGACGAAACGCCGGTAGGCGTCCCAGGCGAAACGGGGATTGCCGGTTTTGCGGGAAAGGCCCCGCACCGCTTTATCGTTCATCCCCAGGTTGAGAATCGTGTCCATCATGCCGGGCATGGAAACCGCCGCGCCGGAACGAACCGAAACCAGCAGGGGATCGTCGGGATCGCCGAGCTTTTTCCCCATTATCTTTTCAAGTTTTTTAAGGTTCGCCGCTACTTCCCCGGTAACGCCTGCGGGATATTTTTGGTTGTTCTCGTAATACTCGGCGCAGACCACGGTAGAGATCGTAAAGCCCGGCGGAACCGGAATCCCCATGTTGGTCATCTCCGCGAGATTGGCGCCCTTGCCGCCCAGCACCTCTTTCATCTTCGCGTCCCCTTCGGCCTTGCCTTCGCCGAAGAAGTACACTTCTTTTCGTTTAGCCATTAACTGCCTCCGTACCTTCTCTTATCATACCATGATCGGCAAAAATGTGAAGTACCCTGAGCGGCATCGCGCGGTGAATGATGC
>JAISYA010000198.1 GCA_031270205.1 Treponema sp. | reverse complement strand
TTGAGCAGTTCGTAACCCTTGAGATCATATTCGTGAACGGTCATGTTCGTTTCCCCCTCTTTTTTAGGTCTGCACCTTTATTATAGATGAAAATGGGGACAGGAGATAGGATCCACGGGCGGCTATTGATCTTTTAGTATGGTATGCTATAATTGGGGCGGCTTTCCCGAAACGGCGGTTTGGGAAAGCCGCTCTGGTTTCGCCGCGCTGCGGTTCAGCCTGATCTCCGATACAGTCATGCGCTTCGGCGGCGGAGTATTCCTGCCCCGGACGGGCAATGCCGCCACGGGAGCGCGCGAACAATGGCGCTTTGAAACGGACATGACGGCGGCGTTTTGGTAAAAGTGTTATGAAACCCTGGAAAAATATTCTTATCGGCCTGGGCGCCGCGGTTCTTTTCTCGTTCTTTTATCTGACGGGGCTTATTGATCCTATTGAGGAAAGGTTCTACGACTTTGCCCTCCGCTTCAGGATACCGCGGAAACGGATTGATAATGTGGTTTTCCTTAACGTGGATGACAACGCCATTGCGTATAACGGCGTGTTTCCCTGGCCCCGCTCGGTAACGGCCGAGGGGCTGCTTCGGCTCAAGGAATACGGGGCGCGGGCCGCCATTTTCGATATTGAATTTATTGACAAGGGGCCGCAGGGCGTAGACGGCATTTACCTGAGCCAGGGCCTGCCCGCGGATTTTGACCTGAGTTTTTCGGAAATCAACAATTCCGCGCAGGAGCTTTTTTCCGCCCTGCAGACCGGCAGGCTGGGGGCCGCCGACATTGGCGAATACGCCGGCTTCATTTCGGAGATTATCCGGGACGAGCGGGACGATCTTTTCAGAAAGGCCCAGGGCGTAGCCCGCGATAACGACCGGTATTTGGCCCAGGCCTCGGCCCTGTTCGGGAAAAGCTGGGTCACGCTGAATCTGCGTGAAGTTCCCCTTACGGACAGCGAACAGGCGGGCCGCCGCCCCATGGCGGAAAAGCTTTTTTCCTATCCGGTGCAGGCGGACGCCGGCGTCCCCGGGGGGCCGTATGTCGACATATTGCCCGCCCTGCCTTCTTTTGCCGAAGCGGCGAAAGGGGCGGGGTTTACCAACGTGGAAATCGACAGCGACGGGATCAGGCGGCGGATATACCTTCTCCAGAATATTTACCAGAAGTGGTATGCGCAGCTTGCCTTTGCCCCGCTCCTTGATTACCTGGGCGGGCCCGCAATTGAACTGAAACGCGCCGAGCTGCTCATAAAGGGCGCGCGGCTGCCGGAGGGGGAAAAAGACATCCGCATCCCCCTGGATTCGGGCGGCAGGATGATGCTTGACTGGCCGCGTGAAAATTACTTTGACAGTTACGGGCATGTTTCTTTTGTTGACTTGTCCCTGATGGACAATATTGAGTCGGAAATGGAACAGTACAGCCGGACACTCGCCGCTGCGGATATTTCCTTTTTTGCCCAGTTTGATCCTTCCCTTGCCGGGGTTCTCCCCATACTTGCCGAACTGCGGGAACTGTTTGACGCGATACCGCTCGCAAAAACCCAGGCGCTGGAGAATTGTTCCGGTGAATCCTTCGCGGCATACGTCGACTACCGCGCCCAAAGCCGCGCCCTTATCGGGGAACTGATTGCCCTTGAACCGGCGGCAAAGGTGCGCGCGCTGGCCGAAGAACTGGCCGCGGAATATCCTGAAAGCGCGGCGCTTATCAGGGGAGAGGCCAAATATATCTCGGACCTGGGGGAGTATCTGGCCATCAATTTGGAGAAGTATGAGGAACTCAACGGGAAAACCGGTACCATGCTGCGGGACAAGTTCTGCATCCTGGGCCGGGTCGATACGGGAACCACCGATATTGGGGTCAACCCCTTCTGGGGCGAGTATGTGAACGTCGGCACGCACGCGGTGGTATTGGATACGATACTTTCGGAATCCTTTATCATCCCCCTGGGGCATTGGTGGAGCATAATTGTTACCCTTTTGTTTGTGCCGCTGTTTTTTGCGCTCAGCCTGAAACTCCCTCCGCTGCTGAGGGCGGTTTCCGGCTTCGCGGCAACGGCCTTTGTCGCGCTGGCCACGATACTGGCGCTGCGCTTTACCGGCTATTCATTCGCCCCCCTGGGGACGCTGTTCGCCATGGTCAGCGCCGTTATCATACGGGAGATAATTTCCTACTCCAGTTCGGAGCGGGAAAAACTGTTTATCCGCGAAGCCTTTTCCACCTATGTTTCCAGCGACGTGGTAAAGGAAATTATCTCCGATCCTTCACGCCTGCAGCTGGGCGGGGTCAAGCGCATGATGAGCGCGCTTTTTACCGACGTGCAGGGCTTTTCCACGATTTCCGAGAAGGTTGATCCTGAGGATTTGGTCAGCCTGCTTAACCGCTACCTGACCGCCATGAGCGACGTGGTTCTTAATGAAAAAGGAACGATTGATAAATACGAGGGCGACGCGATTATCGCCTTCTTCGGCGCGCCCCTTGACCTGCCCGACCATCCGCTGCGGGCCTGTGTTTCCGCGCTGGCCATGAAGCGGATAGAGGGTGAAATGAACCAGGCGATTTTGGCCGAAAACATGTCGCCCGCGCCGCTTTTGACCCGCTTCGGCATCAACACCGGCTACATGGTCGCCGGCAACATGGGCACCGAAAACAAGATGAACTACACGATCATGGGAAACGCGGTAAACCTGGCGGCCCGTCTTGAAGGCGTAAACAAGCAGTACGGCACATGGATACTCGCCTCCGAGGACACGGTAAAGGAAACCGGGGATCGTATTCTGTACCGCAGGCTTGACCGCGTGCGGGTGGTGGGCATCCACGAGCCGGTACGGCTCTGCAACCTGCTGGAAACCGCCGAACACGCCGGCCCTGAACAAAAAAAACTCGTCGAGGTTTTTCACCAGGCCCTGGACTGTTTTGAAAAGCGCGACTGGATACACGCCATCGAAGGTTTTCGGGAGACCCTGTCCATGGAAGAGCGCGGTCCTTCCCAAAAATACATCGACCGCTCCGAGGCCTTTTTGAAAGAGCCTCCTCCCGACGCCTGGGACGGCGTTTATAACCTGACTGAAAAGTGAGCCTGTTCCAAAACCGCGGTTTTGGAACAGCCGCACGTAACTATTTCAGTTCACTATCCATCTTGGACTGCAGGTTCTGCTGAATGTACTTGCGGATTTTGGTTCTCACGACCGGATCGATTCTCTGGGTAAAAAGCACCACGTAAATCCGGGAATTGCCGTCCATGCGGGAACCGAAGATAATCGCCTCCACATTGAGCAGCATGCTCTGGAGCTTCACCTGGATATTGTTGACCAGGGTGTTTTTGACAATGACGGGATCATGTTCAAAAGCGCAGGAAAAGCCCACTACGCTGATATCCATAATTTGCCCGGTGATAAAGACGCCGTTTATCGGCATGTTCACCGTGGTCATGGTTTCAGTTTCCGTGGTTGCCCGCAGGTACTTGCGGCGGCCCTTGGCTGCGGCGGCGGTGAGTACGGCGGTAATATGTTTAACGGCGCTCTCAATGTCCGACTTGAATACCGTGTAACCGCCCTTCAGGCCCGCGGCGCCGGCGTATTTTTGCCGCGTCTCCGCCTTGTCATTCGCCGTAACAATGCCGATTACCGCGTCCTTTAATTCCGGCAGCGCCGTCACCCCCTGAATCCAGGCGTCCCATTCCTTATCAGACAACTGCTCATTGATATCAATAAAAACGATGGAATCCGGGTATTGCTTCAACAGGCGGCGCAGGGCGGCGTGGTCCTTGGCAATATAAACCTCATATTCCATCTGGACCAGTTCCTCAATAATCTTGTTCTGTACCACCGCCGTGGGATACAAAAAAAAGACCTTTTTCCCCACAATATCAGAAGGACTGTTTGCGTTACTCATATTCACAGTATAAACGCATATTCCATTTTTTTCAAGCGCTCAATAACCGCACG
>JAISYA010000070.1 GCA_031270205.1 Treponema sp. | reverse complement strand
GCGGTATCCGGCAGGCGGATCGGGGCGTCTTCGCCCAGTTCCGCCACAGTTTCGTTCAGGGCCTGTTCGGCAATGGCGTACATCGCGTCCGCGCCGTCATACACCCGGTTAAAAAGCAGTTTCATGGCTGTGTTCCTTCATGCATGTGCCGAGGCGTCAAGTTTTTCCTTGATCCGGCGGATATCTTCTTTTACCATCTCGCTGGTATCGAACGGCGAAATCCCCCGCCGGTCGGCGTTGATCACCTCATCGCTGTAGCGTATACACCCCAAAAAATCTTCCGGCGGGACCAGGCTTCTGCAATAGTCCTCGTCCTCTTTTCTCCGGACCTTGTTGGCCGCCGCATGCACCTTCCGTACGCCCAGATCGGCGGCAAGGGCCTGTACCCTGTGAAAGGTCTGCACGCTCCGCGCGCCGGGTTCAAGCACCACGATGAAGCGGTCCATCATGGAGGCGGTTCCCCGCCCCAGATGCTCAAGCCCCGCCTCCATGTCCATGATCACCGCCTCGCCGCGGCTTATCACCAGGTGGGAAAGGAGCCGCTTGACCATTACGTGCTCAGGACACACGCAGCCCGCGCCGCCGGTCTGGACGGTTCCCATCACCAGCAGCTTTACCCCGTTTCGCTCCCTTGCGAAGCGGTCGGGAATGTCGTCTACCCTGGGGTTTATTTTGAAAAACATTCCCATTCCGCCGGAAGACGCTCCGGTACGCTCATCGATCAGCGCTTTCATTTCGGCGATAGGAGTTATCGCCGCGATTTCTTCTTCGCTGAAACCCAGGGCCAGGCCGAGGTTGGCGTCGGGGTCCACGTCAACGGCGAGCACTTTTTTCCCCTCTTCGGCGTACAGGCGGGCAAGCACCGAGGCCAGCGTGGTTTTTCCCACCCCGCCCTTTCCCGTAACAGCGATTTTCATGCGTCCCTCCGAATATAACGCGCGGATAACACAAATAGTTGTACCATTTGATTATATTCCCAAAGCGGCCCGCTTGGCCTCAATGCCCTCTATGATCGATTTAACCAGCTCGTGGGGATCGGTGTTGATGATATAACCCGCGCCGGTGATCTTCCGGGTGCCTTCCGTGATGAGTTCCATCATTTGTGAGCTGCCCTTTACCTGGGGCTCAATGCCCAGATACACGTCAAGGCCGGTGGACACTACATAGTTGGCGATGGAGACCGCCTTTTCGCTCATCCATTCCGGGGCGCAGCCGACCACCGGTATCCGCGTGGTGTCCACATCCCAGTCCCTGGCGATCCCCGTGGCAAGGAGCAGCATGCGGCTGATGTCAACGCAGGCCCCCATGTGCAGAATGGGGGGAATGTTGACCAGTTCGCAGACCCGGCGCAGCCCCGCGCCGCAGATATACCTGGCGTCCCTGTTAAGCAGCCCCGCCTTCGCGGCCACCTGCGCCGCGCAGCCGGTGGCCACGATGAGAATGTCGTTTTTAAGCAGTTCCTGCATGATCGCAAAGTGGGAATAATCGGGCCGCACACGGGGGTTATTGCAGCCGACAATGGCAACCGCGCCCCGGAGCACTCCGGCTTTAATGGCGTCAATGGCCGGCCGGTACGTGCCGAACACATCGGTATGGCTGTTGGCAACCCCGTCAAGGTGTTTGATAATCTGCTCGCAGGGATAACCCACCACAGCGCTTTGTTTGGCGGAGGGGATGTACACCTTGTCCCGGTCCCGGTTTGGGTAATTGTCAATCGCCATTTTAACCAGCTCTTTCGCCTGATCAAAAGCGGTGTCCGGCCTGAATTCGATGTATATGGAGCCGGGTATCCTCGCGATGGGAGAACTGGTAACGAACTTCGTGTGGAAACATTCGCTCAAGGGGGCAAGGGCGGGGAAAATGCACTGCACGTCCACGCACATCATCTCCACCGCGCCGGTGAGGATCGCGTTTTCCTGCTGGAGAAAGTTACCCGCCATGCGGACCCCGTGGCGCATCGCCACTTCGTTGGCCGTGCAGCACAGTCCCACGATGTTGATCCCTTTGGCGCCTTTGCCCCTGGCGTACTCCGCCATCTCCCGCAGTTCGGCGGCGGTCACCACCATTTCGGAAAAGGCCGGATCGTGGCCGTGGACCACGATGTTCACCATGTCCGCTTCCAAAACACCCAGGTTTCCCTCGGTGGTCCTGACCGTGGGCGTCCCGAACAAAATGTCGGATACCTCGGTAGCCAGCATGGAACCGCCCCAGCCGTTGGCAAGGCTGGTCCGCAACCCCTGGCGGATCAGGGCCTCCGCGTCGGCGGTGTTGCCCATGTGGGTCATGTGCAGCGACGTGGTGATTTCCCGGTCTATCGCCCGCGGCTCTATGCCCTGCTCCCGCCAGACCCGCTGCCGCTCCGCGGTGGCCCGCCTGATAAAGCTTTGATGCCCGAAGGTTTTGCCGAATTCCGCCAGGCCCAGCTCGGCAACCTCGTGAGCGACCGCATAAATATCCCGCTCCTCAACGGGAACGCCGTATTCTTTCGCGAGGGCGCGCAATTTTTGCTCGTCCCGAATCCGGTAATTCCCTCCGGCGGAAGCGCCGTGCAGCAGGTGCAGAAGTTCCCTGGCGTGGTCCGAGTGGGCGCTCGTACCCGCCGCAATCGTGCGCAGATAGTTCCGCCCCGCTATGGCGTGGGCGTCAGCGCCGCAGATACCCCGGTCCGCCCTGGGCGTGATCCGGCAGGGACCCATGGAACAGTTTTTGCAGCAAATACCGTCTTCGCCGAATTTGCAGTGGGGGCTCTGTTTTTTATTCCGATCCTCCCAGGTTTCCGCGCAGGCCTCGCGGGCCCGCTCCCTGAGTTTGGCGCTTGCCTCCTCCATCTGCTCTATCGTGGTCATGTTTTCCAGCGTGCTCAAATTACCCCCCGGTGATATAAAAGATTGTACTTTTTTTCGATAATATGCAATCCGCCAAAAGGCGGAAAATGAGGACAGTGTCTCCTACATTTTGCAGGAGGGTTTAGGAAGGAGGAGGCGGGAGGCATGGGGAGAACCTGGCGGCGAAAGTCCGCTACACGGAATCCATTGAACCGCCGTGTACCGAACGGTACGCATGATGGTGTGGGAGGACGGCTGTCCAACTAATGGGCAGCCTCCTACCCGATTGCAAGCTGCAAGCTGCTTTAGCAGCAAGGAGCCTCTTAATGCGGACTCCCCTTTTTGCCTCATGCGCTTACAACTCCAGCGTGAAAACCTTGCTTCTCCGGTTGTGGTCGTAAAGCCTGCGCTTCTGTTCCGGCAGGCTTTCTACCGCCGTCTCTCTGAATCCCAGGGTCTCAAACCAGTCCTGGGCCTGGGTGGTAAGCACAAAGACCCGGCTCAGGCGGGTTTTGCGGGCTTTTTCAATAAGGAAACTCACGATCCGCCGGCCAAGGCCGAAGTCGGCGTAGAGCGGGTCCGCGGCGACCGCGGCAATTTCGCCCTGACCTTCGCCCCAGTCATGCAGGGCGGCGCAGGCGTGGACCGAACCGTCAATCTCGAAAACCACGTAATCGTCTTTGTTTTCCTGAATCTGCTCGGCGCTGCGCCGGATTAAAATTCCCTTCTGCATCTGCGGCTCCATAAGCCGTAGAATATCCGGCAGGTCCCTGCCGCGGAAGGCGCGGATCGATTTGTACATGTCTGCGTAAACCATGGTTCCCACGCCGAGGTTGGAGAAAAGTTCTTTGAGTACCGCGCCCTCTTCTCTGCCGTCGATGATGTGTACGCGCTCCACCCCGGCCCGGCAGGCCTTTAGCGCCAGGCGGAGTTCCCGCAGTGTCCGCCCCTGCTCATTATCCGCACCGGCGGCGTTAGCCGCAATTACCATGTCCGCTTCCTGCAGCGTCAACTGTACCAGACTACCGTCGGCCCTGGTTTCAAGATTTTCAGGCAGCCTGAACGCCCCCTCCCGCAGCCTTTCGTGCACCGAGATAATGAAAAATTTCACCGCGCCCAGCGCCGCCGCCGCCGCCAGCGCAATCTCGTCGCTGGGTACATTGTAGGGCCTGCCTGAGGGACTCCAGCCGATGCAGGGCAGAATCGGCACCATCCCCAGGTTCAGTACGCGGCTGATCGAGTCGGTATAAATTTTGTCCACCGTGCCGGTATGTTCCATATCGACGCCGTCCACCACCCCCAGGCCTCTGGCCCGCACAAAGTTCCCGATCAACGCGTCCACCCTGCTGCCCGAAAGGAAAGTCATAAACCTGGTCGCCACATGAAAGGCCGCCATTTCCACAAAGGGAAGCGCCTGAACCGTGGTGATCCTCGCCGGCCCCGGCAAATGAGGCGAGACGGCGTAAGTGGAAAAAATATCGCGCCTGCGAAGCACCTCGTCAATCCATTCCTTGGCCCCCGGCACAATCACTACCCTGAAGCCGGTCTGGGCCAGCAGCGCCAGGTCTTTCATTAAATAGGGAAAGCCGGGATCCTCTGTTACGGGAAAGTCAATTTTGAATATCATGGTGGAGCCTTCAAACCGGCTCTGGTAACGGAAAGCCTCGCGGATCAATCCCACCTGGGACAAAGAGATATCACTCATACGTTAATTGTAATATGCCGGCAAAATCAGGGCAAGCGCGTAAAGGCTGCGTTCCTGAAACTGAAGTTTTGGGAAAGCTCTCTCTTGTAATTTTATTGATTTTTTGTAAAAATTATTCCATGGCATTTACACGGAATATGTTAAACAGAAAATCCTCAAAACCGCTTTATGCGCAGTTAAAAAGCATCATTAAAGAGAAAATTGAAAACGGTGAATGG
>JAISYA010000076.1 GCA_031270205.1 Treponema sp. | reverse complement strand
ATTTTTCCCGGTATGTACCGTACCCTTCGGCCCTGCTTAACGACGCCAGCGCGGCAGGGCTGGCCGAATTCTGGATCAGGGGAGAACCGGGGAACGCCTTCTACATCAGCCTGAGCAACAACGTGGGGGGCGCGGTGATGATCAACAACCAGATTCTGGGGGGCGCTCATTTCCACAGCGGGGAAATAGGCCACCTGACCCTTCGTCCCGGCGGCAAAACCTGTTACTGCGGGCAGAAGGGCTGTGCCGATCCCTATCTCGCGGCGACCGTGCTTTCCGCCCCCTGCGGGGGGAACCTTGAAGAATTTTTCCGCCAGCTTGAGGGGGGGAGCAAAAACGCCCGGAAAATATGGGACGCGTACCTTGACAATCTGGCCCTGGCGGTAAACAACCTGCAGGCCCTTTTTGACTGCAAGATCATCATGGGAGGGTATGTGGCGGAATATCTGGAAAAATACATGGACGAGGTAAAAAAACGGGCCGCCAAGCTGAACACCTTTGAAAAAGACGCGGACTACCTTGAGATCAGCCGTTACAAGACCAACTCCATCGCCGCCGGCGCCGCCCTGTATTTTATTTCACGGTTTATTGATTCGATTTAAGTCCGGCGCCGGACGCGGCCGGCCGGGCCAGGGCGTATCGGGAACGGTACAGCGATTTCGGGCCGGCCTTTGCGGCGGAAAAGCCGGCGTCGGGAGAAGGGATACGGATCAGTGGGGATACGTCGAGCCGATGACTGACGGCGGAAGGGGAAAGCGCCCCTCGTCGGGGAGATACCGCCGCCAAAAAAGCCCGCCGGATTTCCATGCGGCCGCTTGACAGACATTGCAGTTTTTCTTAAAATTCCAGCATGAATTAATGTTGCTTGGCGGTGGTGTTTTAATGAACGTTGGTTATAAGGATGTTTTATGTAATTCCTTATATTATAAAGAGTTACCTTGCTTTTCCCGCCGTCGCCCGTTAAGTTGTTTTTTCCTGAAAAAGCAGAATTTTCCTCTTTGCGTGTCCGCGGTTCGCGCCGTGTTTAATATTTGTAATCGAAGAGGGGGCAAAGGTGGATCAGTCTGTCAAGCTTGAAATGCGCGGCATTACCAAGGCATTTGTGGGCGTAAAGGCTTTGAACCAGGTGAATTTCGAGACCGAAAAGGGCGAGATTCATGCCCTGATGGGCGAGAACGGGGCGGGCAAATCCACCCTGATGAAAATTCTGGCCGGGGCCATACACCGCGACGAAGGAACCATTTTTATCGACGGGGTAGAAAGACATATCCAGAATCCCCTTGACGCGATACGTCTGGGCATTTCGGTGATTTATCAGGAATTCATGCTGGCGCCGCATCTGACGGTCGCGGAGAATATTTTTATCGATCGTATTTCCGGGAAAAAAGCCGTCATAAACTGGAAGGAACTTAAAGCCAAGGCCAAGGAACAGCTTGTCCAGCTTGGTTTTAACGACATCGATCCGGGCGCGAAAGTGGCGTCCCTGAGTGTCGCGTATCAGCAGGTAACGGAAATCTGCAAATGCCTGACGCGGTATACCGACATTCTTGTCCTTGACGAGCCTACGTCGGTACTTACCTTTTCGGAGATTGAAAAACTTTTTGAGATCCTGCAGCGCCTTAAAGGCAAGGGGGTCTCCGTCATTTATATTTCTCACCGCCTTGAGGAGGTGCTCCGCATCGCCGACCGGGTAACGGTGTTAAAAGACGGCGCCAATGTAGACACGCTTCCCAATGCCGGGCTTACCAAAGACAAACTGGTGACCCTGATGGTGGGCCGGGAATTTTCGCAGATGTTTGCCGGCCGGCATGCGAAAAGCGGCGATGTGGTACTGGAGGTAAATCACCTCAAGGCGGGAAACATGGTAAAGGATGTTTCCTTCAAGGTGCGCGCCGGAGAAGTGGTCGGTTTCAGCGGCCTTGTCGGGGCGGGGCGTTCCGAGACCATGCGGGCCATCTTTGGCGCCGATCCGCTTGCGTCGGGGGAAATAATCTACATGGGAGAAAAAACCCGCTTCAAAGATCCCCGCTGCGCCATTCAGCACGGGTTCGGCCTTCTGTCCGAGGACCGGAAAAAAGAAGGGCTGCTGCTCTTCCAGAGCATCCGCGTCAATTCGACCATAGCTTCGCTGCAAAAGGTAAGCAGGGCCGGGCTCCTGAACCACAGGAAAGAAAAAGATTTCGTGTCGGAACTGCTTGCGTCACTTTCGACAAAGTATGGATCCACGGAAGACGACGCAAGGAGCCTGTCCGGCGGCAATCAGCAAAAAGTCGCGTTCGCAAAATGGATCTTTGCCGACTGCAAATGTATTGTTCTCGACGAGCCGACGCGGGGCGTTGACGTGGGCGCAAAACTTGAAATTTATAAAATAATAAACCAGCTTGCGGAAAAAGGCGTCGCCGTTATTATGATTTCTTCGGAAATGCCGGAGATCATAGGAATGTGCGACAGGGCGTATGTCATGCGTCAGGGACTTGTCGCGGGCGAGTTGGAAAAACAGGAAATGACCGAAGAAAAATTAATCAAACTGGCTATGGGGGTATAGCATGAAGGGCCCGAAAGGAATGGACATCAAGAAAACTTTGATCCAGAACAACACGTATCTCATTTTACTGCTGCTTGTTATCATATCAAGCCTTTTGACCAGTGATTTCCTGACCTGGATGAACATACGGAATATCTTCATGCAGCAGGCAGGGCCTATATGCATGGCGATAGGCATGCTTTTTGTCATCCTTACGGGGGGCATAGATCTTGCCGTGGGTTCGTACATGGCCATCGGGGTTTCCATGATGGGCGTGCTGCTTGTGAACAACAACATGCCTACAAGCGCCGCGGTTGTGCTGGCGCTCCTGACGGGGCTTGTCCTTGGAAGCGTCACGGGGGTCCTTGTCGCCTACGCCAATATGCAGGGCTTTATCGCGTCCCTTGCGATGATGACGGTAGCCCGGGGGCTTTCTTTTGTGCTGACCTTCGGGGTCCCCATCCGGCTGCCCCTGGGAACCATCGATCTTATGGTTGCCCAGAGCGCGCGTTATCCGATCTTTTTTATAACCGTCGGCGTTATTCTTCTTTTCATGTTCATACAGCATTTTACCACTTATGGACGCATCGTGATCGCCTGCGGCAGCAACCGGAACGCGGTGGAATTGGCGGGCATACGGGTACGCCGTTACATCACGTCGGTATACGCCCTGTCCGGCCTGCTTTCTGTTTTTGCCGGCATGGTGGTGGCGGCCCGTGTCTCGACGGCCAGCCCCAACCTTGGGTCCGGTTACGAGCTGAACGCGATAGCCGCCTGCGCCATAGGCGGCGCGAGCCTTGCGGGGGGCGTGGGGTCCGTGTTAAAGGCCATGGCCGGCGTGATGGTCCTTGCCCTCATCGGCAATGTAATGAACCTGATGTCGGTCCCGCCCTATCCGCAGGATATTATCAAGGGCGGCATTATTATTCTGGCGGTCCTGTTGCAGCTTGCCACAAGCAAGGCGGAACGTTCCGTTTGATATTTTATGGCGGCGGATTTTGGATTTTATTCAAAACGCCGGCCTGAAATAAGATGCGATCGTATGACCGCATACAAAAATTTGCGGAGGAAAAGGAACAATGAAAAAATCAGTTTTGGCGGTGTGTTGTCTCGTGCTGCTGACGGCCGGCTTGTTTGCCGGAGGCAAGCAGGGTGGCGGAAGCGGTTCTGCTTCGGGCAAAATTGAAGTCAGTATCATAATGAAAAGCCGCGGATCGCCCTATTTCACGGCCCTGACGAACTCGGTTAAGGAGGGAAGTGAAAAACTCGGCTGGACCGTCTCCGTTTACGATTCCAATGACGACTCGGTAAAGGAAACGGAAAACCTTGAAGCCGCCATTGCCAAGAAGGTCAAGCTGATATTCCTTGACAACTATGAATCCCTCTCGGTTGTTCCCCTGATTAACCGGGCCTATGACGCGGGCATTCCCGTTATCGCCATCGACTCCGGCGTCGGACCCGGGGCAAAATTTGTCACGACTGTTTATTCCAATAACATTGAAAACGGCCGCGCCGTCGGCCTTACGTACATCAACCAGTACGCGGGAAAAGACAAACCTCTCATCGCCATTCTTCTTTCCGGCACCAAGGGCAATCCCGTCGGTGAAGAGCGCCGTACCGGACTTTTTGCCGGCATCATACAGGCCCGCCTGGGCCTTTCTCCCGATGCCGCGCTGGCCGCCGCGAAAGAGTTTAACCGCGAGCTGACGGTCAACGGCAGGGCGAAACATGAAAAGGCAAAGTTTGAAGTCCGCGGTCAGGGATGGGGCCAGTGGTCCAGGGACGGGGGCCGCACCGCCGCCGATGACCTTATCGTCGCCAACAAGGATTTGAATCTTCTGATGGGAGAAAACGACGAGATGAACCTTGGCGCCATGGGCGCGCTGGAAGTTGCCGGCCTTAAAGGCAAAGTTGACATCATTGCCGCGGCGGACGGTTCCAAGGCCGCTTACGACCTTATGAAGGTGCCGGGCAGCGGGTATATCGCTACCGGTGAAAACAGCCCCACAAAGGTCGGCATTAAGGCCGTCGAGATTGCCAAAGAAATCCTTATTGACGGCAAGGATCCATGGGGCTATCCGGAGATCACCATGACCGAGGCTTTTGCCGTTACCAAAGAAAACGCGGATGAACATTACGAGTACGGGTTCTAAGAGGTAAAAACACACAGGCCGCGGCATGAAGAAGAGCTTTCATGCCGCGGCTGTTCTAAAGATCAATTCTGCATAACGGAGGTGAAATATGGCGGTTCTTGACAAGGTAGAGCCGGTTCGGGTAATGCATTTTTTTGAAGAGATAAGCGGTATTCAGCGCGGTTCCAGCCATGAAAAGCCGATGAGTGATTATCTGGTAAATTTTGCGAAAGAACGCGGCTACGATGTGGCGCAGGACAAATTATGGAACATTATGATTAAGGCTCCGGGATCCTGCGGGGGAGAAGACGCCGAGCCGGTTATCCTGCACGGGCACATGGATATGCAATGGAAAACGGTGGAGGGCAGCGCCCACGATTTTTTTAAGGACAAGCTGAAACTATACATAGAAGACGGATTTATCCATGCGAAAGATACCACCCTTGGAGCGGACAACGGAATCGGCGTGGCGTATATGCTTGCCCTGATGGATTCCGCCGACATTCCCCATCCGCCCCTCGAAATCGTGCTGACGGTGATGGAAGAAACGGGAAAGAAGGGCGCCGCCGCTTTTGATACAAGCCTCCTGAGCGCAAAGAAGATGATCGATTTTAACTGGATCGACGATCGTATCCTTGCCGGATGTACAGGTGACACTTCGCTTCGGATTTCCTTTCCCCTGAAAAAAGAAAACGTGCCTCCGGACATGGTTCCGCTTCGCGTGGTGCTGGACGGCCTCAAGGGCGGCCACAGTGATCTTAACATCACTCAGGAACGCGCCAACGCGGTCATTCAGCTTGTAAGGATTGTTGACAGGATCCGCGCGGAATTTTGCGCCCCGGTGGCTTCGATCAGGGGCGGTGAACGCATTGGCCTGATTCCCTCCGGCGCGGAGGCGGTGATCTACGTCAGGGAATCTGAAAAGAAAGACGTAGAAAAGAAAATCGCCGGGTTTGACGGCATGCTCAAGAAAGAATATGATGTGGCGGACAAAGATATTTCCCTGCGGGTTGAAAAGGCGGAAAATGTTCCGAATACGGTTTTTGAAGACGCCACGGCGGACAGCCTGCTGAAGACCGTACTGCTCATTCCCAACGGGATACTCTCGATGAACAAGCATGTTCCCGGGCAGATTGAAACCAGCAACAATGTCAGCGTCCTTGAAACGGAAGAAAAAGAAATCTGGCTGATGACAACCTTGACCGGCGCGGTGTTCTCCCGTAAACATGATACGATATACAGGATAGAAAACTTGGTGAGCCTTGCCGGCAACGGAGCCACGGTCGAGATGTTTGGCGTCGATGCGCCGGAATTCCCCTACAACCCCGATTCCCCGCTGCTGGCCATGACCAGAAAGGCATTCAGGGAAGCCAGAGGTTTTGACGGCGAGGTGCACATAAGCAACTTCAGCCTGGAGCTTGGGTTTTTTATTTACGCAAAGAATCTTGACTGCATAAGCATAGGCACGCTCATACCCGACATACACACGCCGGATGAACGCCTGAGCATAGAATCGGCAGAGAACACCTGGAAAACCGTCAAGGTGCTTATGAGGGACCTTTGCGAACTCAAGCAGGCTTGAGTCAATCTTTACGGCATGGCGCATGAGCGGCCGGCGTCCGCCCGCAAGCCGGCGGTCCCGCGCCGCTTCTTGCCTTCCGGGGCCACTCGGGATCGGCCAGCGACTGATGTCCGTGGAGAATAAAATCGGCAGCGCCTGACTCAATTGCTTCCCTGGTCCGGTTTTAAGGCGGGAAAATGGCAAAAAAGATGAACATGAAACAGAGGGAGCGGTAATTTGGCCTAATGAAAGTCCCCCCATCGCCGGCCGGTTTCCACGGTGACCCGCAGGGGCACGGTGAGGGTGACGGCCTGTTCCATGACCTCCCGGACCAGGGCGGCGGTTTCCTCCACCGCCTCCTTTGGACATTCCAGGATGAGTTCGTCGTGCACCTGGAGGAGGAGCCGGGCGGGGCTCTTCTTTTTGGTCAGAGCCCTGTCCAGGGCGATCATGGCGGTCTTGACGATGTCCGCGGCGGAACCCTGAATGGGGGTGTTCACCGCCACCCGTTCGGCGGCGGCCTTTTCCGTCTTGTTCCGGGAGTTGATGCCCCGGATGTAGCGGCGCCTGCCGAAGAT
>JAISYA010000002.1 GCA_031270205.1 Treponema sp. | reverse complement strand
CTGCGGCCTGAGGCGAGAGATATGCGCTTAGGGCTGATTCAGCATAACGCATGAGAAAATACTAGCAAATAGTGAAGTTTTATGCAAGCGGCGGGATGAATTTGCGCGTGTAGTCCGCTTTCATAAAAAGCCCGCTTTCGCGGCAATTTAAGGAGCGGCGCGACCAGAAATTAAAAAACGTTGCTGTTTTTGGCTGATTACAGCTTTACTTTTTTCCCGTTATATCGTATAAGGTATCTACGGTATTATACCGTATATTAGCATGGTTTAGCGGGGATATAGCTCAGTTGGTAGAGCGATAGGTTCGCAATCTATAGGCCAGGGGTTCGAATCCCCTTATCTCCATTCGTATATCCGCTCATCTTCCGTGGCAGTGTTTATACTTTCTTCCTGAACCGCAGGGGCAGGGGTCGTTGCGTCCCACCTTGGGCTGGCTTCGCACTACGGTGGCGGCTTCGGGGCGGGAGGCGGCGCGCATCGGCGAAGCGGCCTGGCCGGACGCGCCGAAAGAGCCTATGCTGCTGTGGCTGGCGGAGCCCGCGCTGACCGACTGGCGGGGCCTGCGCTCCTGGCTCTCTTCGCCGCCGGCAAGCTGAATGCGGATCAGGTGCATGCGGGAGGCTATCTCCTGCCTGATCTCTTCGACCATGGTCTCGAAAATCTGGAAGCCCTCGACCTTGTACTCGGTCAGCGGATTTTTTTGCGCGTAACTGCGCAGGTACACCGCCTCGCGCAGGGATTCCATATTTTCCAGGTGGTCCAGCCATTTGCGGTCCACCGCATGCAGGTAACTGTCCCTGATAATGGCGTTGAGATAGGGAAGGCCGATGAGCGCCTGCTTGTCCTCGATGTCTTTTTCAAGATCGGCGACCAGGCGCTTTTCCAGCAGCTCGGGATCTTTAATTTCCGCGGTGTTCTGTTCAAGCGTCAGGCGGTAGCCGAATTTGGCCCATAACTGTTCGGCCAGATCCTTGATTGCGGCGGCGAGGTCCCTTTTCTGGGCCGCGCTGAAACGGTCGATAAGGTCGCCTATCATCGATTCGCTGGCGTCGTTTACCCGCTTTTTGAGGTCCTGATCCAGGAGAATCGCGTCCCGCTGTTCATAGATGAATTTGCGCTGCTGGTTGAGCACGTCGTCATATTCAAGCAGGTGCTTACGAATTTCAAAATTCCGCTCCTCGACCTTTTTCTGGGCGTTTTCAATGCTCCGGTTGAGCAGGGGATGAAAAATAGGCTCCCCGCCCTGCATGCCTATCCGCGACATGAGGTTCTTCATTTTTTCGCCGCCGAAAAGGCGCATCAACTCGTCATCCATTGAGATAAAAAACTTGCTCTTCCCCGGATCGCCCTGCCGCCCGGATCGCCCCCTGAGCTGGTTGTCGATACGCCGGCTTTCATGCCGCTCGGTGCCGATCACGTACAGCCCGCCCAGGTCCTTTACCGCCTGGTAGTCCCGCTGCCACTTTTCGAATTCTTCGCGGTAGATCTCCGCGTACTGTTCGGCGCTTGCCTCGGCGCCGGCCCGCTTGCGCGCGCGGTGTTCCGGGCTGCCCCCCAGCTTGATGTCCGTGCCGCGTCCCGCCATGTTCGTGGCGATGGTTACCGCGCCTTTTGCCCCGGCTTCGGCGATAATCATCGCCTCGCGCGCATGGTTCTTGGCGTTGAGCACTTCGTGCCGCACCCCCCGCCGGGTGAGCAGCGCGGAAAGTTTTTCAGACTTTTCAATGGAAACGGTTCCCACCAGCATGGGCTGGCCCTTCTGGTAGGCCGCGGCAATTTCGTCGCCTATTGCCGTGAATTTGTCCGCCTCGTTGAGATACACCAGGTCGTCTTCGTCCTGGCGGGTTACGGGCAGGTTCGTGGGAATGACCACCACGTCGAGGCTGTATATTTTGTTGAACTCCACCGCCTCGGTATCCGCGGTTCCGGTCATGCCGGATATTTTTTCGTATAGTCTAAAGTAATTTTGAAAAGTGATGGTCGCCAGAGTGCGGTTACGCTGGGCGATTTTGATCCGCTCCTTGGCCTCAATCGCCTGGTGCAGCCCGTCGGAATAGCGCCTGCCGTGGAGGATGCGGCCGGTAAACTCATCGACAATCTGCACCAGCCCGTCCTGCACCACATAGTCCGTGTCAAGGTGAAAGAGCTTGTGGGCCTTTAACGCCTGGGTGAAGTAATGGATATACTCAAAGTTTTCCTCGTCGACAATCGCCCCTTTAATAAGGCCCCGCTTGGTCAGAATTGCCTCAATAGTGGCAAGCCCCTGGTTCGTAAAGGAAATCGTCTTGTTCTTCTCGTTTATTTTGAAGTCGCCGACAACGTCCTCGCCCTGGGTTTCGTCGGGGTAGTCGCCGTCTTCTTTTTTGTGCACTTCCGTAAGGCCGCCCAGGAGCCTTTCCACTTCGGCGTATTTGAAGGTGTCGTCCTCGGCCGCGCCTGAAATAATGAGGGGGGTGCGGGCCTCGTCAATAAGGATCGAATCGATTTCGTCAACGATGCAGAAGTGGTGTTTGCGCTGCACGCGGTTTTCCATGTCCCAGCGCATATTGTCGCGCAGGTAGTCAAAGCCGAATTCGTTGTTGGTCCCGTAGGTAATGTCACAGGCGTAATTTTCCTTGCGCCGGGCGTTGTCCATGTTGGAGAGGATCGTCCCTACCGTAAGGCCCAGGCAGCTAAAGATGGGCCGCATCCACTCGGCGTCGCGGCTTGCCAGATAATCGTTCACCGTAACCACGTGGATCCCTTCGCCGGGAATGGCGTTCAGGTATGCCGCCGACACCGACATCAGGGTCTTGCCCTCGCCGGTTTTCATTTCGACGATTTTGCCCTGGTGCAGCACGATGGAGCCGAGTACCTGCACGTCGTAGGGCCGCTCGCCCAGGTTCCGCCGCGCCGCCTCCCGTGCCAGCGCGAACGCCTCCGGCAGAATGTCGTCCAGGCTTTCGCCGTTTTGGTGACGCGCGCGGAAGCGCGCGGTTTGCCGGGGGAATTCCTCCGCCGGAAGGGCCGCGGCCCAGGCCTCTTTTTCGTTTACCGCATGCAATATGGGCAGCAAAGCCTTCAGGTCCCGCTCGTGCTGGGAGCCGAACAAGGCTTTGATGAATTTATCCACCATGGGGCTAGTGTACCGCAAAAAGGAGGGATTTACAAGAC
>JAISYA010000218.1 GCA_031270205.1 Treponema sp. | reverse complement strand
CCCCGCGGTCTGTGGCAAAGAGGGGCGGCCACGGGGCCTACGCTGGGCCGCATTAGTCATCCACACGGCTTACGCCGTGCAGTTACTGAGCGGGCCACTACCGCGGCTAAAGCCGCCGCGCGGTCTGTGGCATACAGGGGCGGCTACTGGGCCTACGCTGTGCTGTATTAGTCATCTACACGGCTTATGCCGTGCGGTTGTTGAGCGCCCCCGACAGGCTTAGTTGAGGACCCTCAACAGGCTTGGTTCATGGTCATGAACAGCCCTGGTTCATGATCGTGAACCGGCGCTCCGTAGTTTTTCGTCCGCTTTTCCATTTCCACGCGTTTATCCTTCCGCTTTTCAAAAACCGGTTGACCAATCGAAGGATAGCCTTTATACTTTTCGATAGGGTACTGCACACTTTGTGCCAATTGACTTATTATGATTGCAGCTCATAAAGGAAGGTTGAACGATGGCCGCTCAGGCGCTGGTTGTAGATGAATCCAAGATTAGGAAAGCTGTCCAGTCGGGGACGCCCCTGACCATAACGACTTTTACCCTGCCCCATGAGATAGAAGTGTACATAGAGCAGGTTTTGACTATTTTTCTCAGGCTGGTTGATCAGGAAAAGCTCAAGGATTATGTCGTTTACTGCGTACAGGAACTGGCGGTAAACGCCAAGAAAGCCAACACCAAGCGGGTGTACTTTACCGAACGGGGCCTGGACCTCTCCAGTCCCGCCGACTACAAAGAGGGGATGTCGCATTTCAAGGACGATACCCTCAACAATATCGGCCATTACCTCCAGCTCCAGAAAGAAAAAGGGCTGTATATCAAACTGGTCTTGCAGATAAAGCGAAATATAATTCATATTGAGACCCGCAATAACGTGGCGGTTACCAGGACGGAGCTGATCCGTATTCACGACAAGCTGGCCCGCTCCCGGCAGTACAACAGCCTCGAAGACGCCCTTTCGCAGGTCCTGGACGATTCGGAAGGCGCGGGGCTGGGCCTTGTTATTCTCGTGCTGATGTTGAAGAAGATGGGGCTGGACGAAGACTGCTTTGATATCCTCGGTACGGAAAGGGAAACCATAGCCCGAATACTAATCCCGCTGGACCAGACCAGAGTGGAAAACCTTTCGCTGCTTTCCGCGACCATTGTGAACAATATCAATTCCCTGCCGCAATTCCCCGAAAATGTTATGCGGGTGCAGAAACTCGTCGCCGACCCCAATTCGGACATGGCGTCTATCGCCCGGCAAATATCCATGGACCCGGCGCTTACCGCCGACCTCCTGAAGATCGTCAATTCAGCCCAGTACATGCTGGCGAAAAAAGTAGAAAACATTTTCGGCGCGGTAAAGATGGTCGGAATCCGCGGCCTGGGAAATCTCCTGTATTCGTACGGGACACAGAAAATACTGGGCGATGATACGGTCGACAAAAAACAGCTGTGGGAACATTCCTACCGGACGGCGTTCTACGCCTACAATCTGGTCAAAAACTTCAAAAAGGATCGTAACCTGCTGGACGACGCCTATGTGGGAGGCATCCTCCACGACATGGGGAAGATCGTTTTCTCAAACGTCCACCCGGAACTGCTGGAAAAGATAAAGAAGTTCTGTACCGAAAAAGGACTGCCGTCGTCTACCTTTGAGGACCTTTCCGCCGGCATGAACCACGCCGAAATCGGCGCGCTGATCGCGGAGAAGTGGAATTTTCCCGAAGCCCTGGTCGAGGCTATCCGCTATCACCATGATCCCACTTCGGCCTCCACTGAAAACAAGGACATGATCGAGACGATCTACCTTGCCAATATGTTCTGTGAATACGAAAAAGGCAGCGTTACGTTCGATCAGTTCGATCCTTCGGCGCTGGACAATTTCGGCATACTCTCCAAAGTCCAAATGGACAGCCTCCTGGAGCGATTCTCTCTGGGATTCAAAAGGGAAAGCCAACTCTAATCTTACGGGCAGAATGGCCTGAACCAGGCTCCCGGAGGGGCTCCCGCTTTATCCGGGCATCCCCTTACGCACCGACCGGAACGCGCCGGACGGGGCAATGGCTTTTCTTGAACAGAAAGCAAGAAAAACGGAAGAAGCCCAGGATGTAACCGTATGATACCATTGATCCCGCGCGGGCGGATGGCCGCACATAAAATCGAACGGAACACGAGGTTGCATGTATCATTTTGAAAAGAAAATTATAGACGCATTTATCAGCCGCTGTTTGGCCTACATCGGCAAAACGGGACAGAACGCCGTGCGGCTTCGCTCGGTTTCCATATACCCCGAATTTGACGCCGCCCCTCCCGATGAAAAACAATCCTATCTTGCGGCCGCCGAAGCCCTGGAACGGAAAGGTATTCTGAGCCTGAACTGGGAAAAAAGAGGCAGGGGGGAACGGCTCAAGACCCTGGCTTGCGTGAATATCGAAAAACTCTTTGAAGAAGCGGGCGGGAAAGATCCGCAAGCGGAAGCGGAAGCAATCAGGGTGATGATCAGGAACAACATTCCGCGCCTGGAAAAAATGCGTGCAAACGCGGAAAGCGAAGCGGGGAATGCACCTTCCGCAGACGCGGCTTCGGCGCTTGCGTTTTTGTACCGTTGGGCGGATCGTTTGGATTCCGCCGGCGCCGGACGCGGCGTGGATTTTAAGACCGCCGAAGATATTGTCCGTCTTATGGAAATTCTGCTTGAGCCGGAAAAATGGGCAAATATAAGCACGCGGGCATTGTCGGTACTGCTGTACCGGGATTCAAAACGGCTTGAATATTTGCTGGGTCTCAGGGGGCCGGTTTTGTCCCAAACCGCAAAAGGGGACGCGCCGCCTCCTGATTTTTCGCGGCTCAAACGCTCCCTTCCGGAAACGATGATTACGGGAAAACTCATTTTTGAATACCGGGACAAGGAAGTGGACGCAAAGCAGCCCATGATCAACGCCGGGGGCCTGATGCTGGGTTTTCCGCTTCCAAGCGCCGCCCGGATACAAAACATCAGAACGCTATACCCCAGAGCCAGGCCCACGGTGTTAACAATCGAAAACAAAGAAACGTTTTACGCGATTAGTGATCCGCAAAAATACGGCTATGACTGCTGCCTTTACTCAGGCGGTTATCCCAATCAGGCGGCCGCCGCTTTGATTAAAGTCCTGGCCGCCTCCGGTTTTTGTTTTTACCATGCCGGCGATCTTGATCCTGACGGCATCCTCATACTGCAAAATATTGCCGACATAGCGGAAAAGCCGGTCCTCCCGCTGCGAATGGACGCCGCCACCTTTGACCGTTATCTCCCCTGGGCGCGCCCCCTGAGCGCGGCCATGTTAGGCCAAATAAAAAGGATTCGGAAAGTTACCAGGGCAATTCCCGCGCTGGCCGACTTGATACGCCGCATAGAAGAAACCTGCCGGGGAGTCGAACAGGAGATAATTGATTACCGGCCGTTGCGATACCCTGAAGGTATTGTTTAGCCACAAGCCGGACGTGTATGATAATGCTGGATAGTAAGCGGATGCGCAAAGCGGGATC
>JAISYA010000193.1 GCA_031270205.1 Treponema sp. | reverse complement strand
GAGCATGGCGATAATGCAGAGGAGCAGTATATCCACCAGGTTGTGCTTTTTGCAGCGGTCGATCCGGGGGTCCGGGATTTGGGCAAGTTCGGTCCGTATGTCCATTATTCCCCTCCATGTCTTTCCCTGTCGGCTTTTTTCTCTTTTTCTTGAGGGGTTTATAATGCGGTTGCCCTGGTGAATTTGATGTTCCCTCCCTCTTGAATCACGCGAGCGCGCTGTGATAATATGAGTAAATCAGGTATAAATGCTGGTTAAAGAGGGGATATGCAGTCAGTCGGTATTAACATCGGGTCCACCAGCCTTAAAATGGTATTGTTTGAATACGACGATTCGGCGGAAAAAGGCAGGGCGGTCTGGAGCGCGGCGGCGCCGCACGAGGGCGATTTCGGCGCGGCGGCGCGCCAGCTGCTTTCCGGGGGGAAGATACCTGAAGGGATACCGGCCCTCGTAACCGGCAACGAGGGCCGCTTTATGTTCGACGTGTCCGGGACGCTGGAGCCGCTCTGCGTAGAGGCGGCGCTGCGGAACCTCGGCATCAGGGCCGACGCGGTGGTCAGTATGGGCGGGGAAGACCTCATCGTATATTCCCTGGATTCCGGCGGCAAGATTATCAACAATTTTTCCGGCAACAAGTGCGCGAGCGGCACCGGCGAATTCCTCAAGCAGCAGCTCGCCCGGATGGACATGACCCTTGCGGACATCGACCGGGTACCCGATACCGCCAAAGTCTACTCCCTTTCCACCCGCTGTTCGGTGTTTATGAAAAGCGACTGCACCCACCGGCTCAACAAGCGGGAGGCCACCAAAAACGATATTGTGCTTTCCCTTTCGGACGTGATGGCGGTCAAGGTTATCGACTTTCTGAAGCGGGCGAAAGTTACCTCCGGCCGCGTCGTGCTTACAGGCGGTATCACCCTTAACCGGCACATCATCCGCTTTATCCGCCAAAAAGCGCCGGAAATCGAATTTATCATTCCCGAAACCGCGCCGGTTTTTGAAGCCCTGGGCGCGGCCGTTCTTGCCCCCCTGTCGGGCAGCGCGCTTCCCGCCGCGGACAAACTCCTCAGGCCCAACGAGATCCGCTTCGGCACGCTGGGCGCGCTGCGGGACTGGGAAGACAAGGTGCGCTTCTTTGAAAAAAGCGGCGGCAAGGTCCGCGCCGGCAGAAAATACATCCTGGGCGTTGACGGCGGTTCCACCACTACCAAGGCCTGCCTGGTGGACGCACAAACCGACGAGATTGTCGCGAGCCACTACGGCCGCACTCACGGCGATCCGGTGAAGGCCCTGAAAGAATGTCTGGCCATTATGCAGGAAAAAATTATCGCCGATACCGGCGGCAAACATATCGACATACGCCTGGTGTCCACCACCGGTTCCAGCCGGGAAATTCTCGGCGTGTTTCTGGAAACCCCCGGGGTGTACAACGAGATCATCGCCCACTCGGTGGGGACCACGTATTTTGATCCCGAAGTAGAGACGATTTTCGAGATCGGCGGGCAGGACGCCAAGTACGTGCTGCTCAAAAACGGCGTGCCCATCGACTACGCCATGAACGAGGCCTGCTCGGCGGGCACCGGCTCTTTCCTCGAAGAATCCGCTTCGGGCGACCTTTCGATTCACAACGCCGTGGACATCGGCCCCATCGCGCTGGAGGCCGACGCGCCCTGCAAATTCGGTGAACACTGCTCGGCTTTTATCAATTCCGACATCCGCAAGGCGGTGCAGCAGGGCGCGGGCAGGGAGAATATTACCGCCGGTATCGCCTGTTCGATTGTGGCCAACTACCTCAACCGCGTGGTGGGCAACCGCACCATCGGCGGCAAAATCTTTTTGCAGGGCGGCGTCGCCAAAAACCAGGCGGTGCCCCTGGCTTTCGCCATGCTCCTGGGCAAGGAAATACTCGTGCCGCCTTCACCGGAACTCACCGGCTGCTTCGGCGTGGCCCTGCTGGCGAAGCGCAAACACGCGGACGGCCTGCTTGACGAGCGAAGCGTGGTAATTGACGACATCATCAAAGGCGACATCGGTTACGAGCGGGTCTTTACCTGCAAGGCCTGCGAAAACAACTGCCCGATTCAGGTCCTCAACGTGAACACCCACCAGTATATGTTCGGCGGCCGTTGCAACAAATACACCAATATGCGCAAGGCCGTCAAGGACGCGCCGGTTTTCGATTATGTCGAAAAAAGGCAGAAGATGCTGTTTGAAGAGTTCGCCGCGCCGCCTCTTGTGGAAAAAAGGCGTGATTTTACGGTGGGGATTCCGCGGGCTTTTTCGGTTCATACGCTCTATCCGCTGTATTCGTGGTTCTTTTATGCATTGGGGATTAAGACATTTCTCTCTACCGAAGTCGTCCACGCGGGCGTCGCCAGGGCGGAATCCACCTACTGTTTCCCGGCGGAGATCGCCCACGGCGCGGTGCAGGACTGCCTGGACAAGGGAGCGGATTTTGTCCTGCTGCCCCATTTCCGGGATATGCCTTCTTACGAGGACGAGGTGCACGCCAATTTCTGTCCCATTACCCAGAGCCTTCCCTATTATATCGAAAAAGCCTTTCCCGACATCGCCAGGAAACGCTGGCTGCCGTTGGTGGTAAGCTTCAAGTTCGGCGAGGGCAAGGCCCTGGAACTGTTCCGCGAAATGGCGGCGCGCATGGGCATAGGCGAGGCGGAAACCAGGGCGGCCTTTGAAAACGCGCTGGAACGGCAGCAGGCCTATTTTGAAGCCGCGCGCGAAATGGGCAGGGAGGCGCTTGCAGAGGCCCGCAAAGCGGACCGTCCGGTGATCGCCGTTCTGGGCAGGCCCTACAACGCCTTTACACAGGAAGCGAACATGGGCATTCCCCGGAAGTTCACCACCCGCGGTTACTCAATCCTCCCCTTCGACATTCTTCCCTTCCACGATGAAAAGATCTTTCCCAACATGTACTGGTACTACGGCCAGGAAGATGTCAAGGCGGCCAACCTCCTCAAAAAAGAAGACAATATTTATCTGACATACGTCACCAACTTTTCCTGCGCGCCTGATTCGTTCATCCTGCACTATATTAAATGGGTGATGGGCCAGAAGCCGTTTCTCGTGCTGGAACTGGATTCCCATTCCGCCGACGCCGGCATTGACACCCGCGTGGAGGCTTTTCTTGACATCATCGACGGTTACCGCGCCAAGAAGAACGAGCTTGAGGCGGAGCGTTACGACAACGGCTGGCGTTTTATCAGCGAGAAGCGCGCCGGAGGTTTTGATCTGCGGATCGATAACGCCAAAACCGGTGAGCGGGTTCCCATCATAGGGAACAAGCGGGTGCGGGTGCTGCTTTCCAATATGGGGGCCATCTCCACCGAGTACATGGGTGCGGCGGTGCGCAGCCTGGGGATCTGCGCCGAGGCGCTGCCCGTAGCGACGCCCAGGACGATTCAGCTTGCCCGCGCCCACGCTTCGGGAAAAGAATGTGTCCCCAGCCACCTGGTTTTGGGAAGCGCCCTGCAATTCTTCTCCGGCGAAAAATACCGCAAGGATGAACTGTACCTCCTCTTTGTGCCGATCACCACCGGCCCCTGCCGTACCGGCCAGTATTACGTTTTCTACGAAAACCTCTTTCGGGACCTGCGGCTTGAGAACGTGGTGGTCTTTATTCTTTCGGCGGACAATTCGTACACCGAACTCGGCCCCAGCTTCGCCCAGGAGATGTGGAAGGGCCTCGTGCTCTCCGATTATCTCAAGGATATTCAGACCGCCCTTAAAGCCGCCGCCGCCGACCCCGCCCAGGCCCAGGCGGACTTTGAAAAATCCTGGCGCAGGCTTATGCGTACGGTGGAGCACAATCCCAGGGGTATCTGGCGGGAATTGAGAGCAGTCGCCCTTGACGTGCGGAAAATCCCCCTCAAGCGGAAGGTCGTTGACTGCCCGCGGGTGCTTATCGTGGGGGAGATATATGTGCGCCGAGACGATTTCGCCGTGGGCGAGCTGACGGACCTGATGAGCGAGCGGGGTATTGTGGTAAAAGTGGCGGGCATCTCCGAGTGGATTCACTATCTGGACTTTGTCCGCGAATACGCCCTCAACAAGCTGATAAAGCTACAGAAACCGGGAACGCGGCTCTTTTCCAAACCCTGGCGGGACCTCAAGAAACTCGAAATCGAGGAATGGTGGAAACATTCGGTGGAGAAAAAGATCATTGCGATTCTGGGGCCCACCGGCCTTGTCCCCGAAACTCCCCACGACATGCACGAGATCATGCAGTACACCCAGGAACACTTTGTCAATCTGGAGCTCAACTCGGAAATCGCCGTCTCCTCCGGTTCCGCGGCGGCGGCCATGGATGCGGGCTATTCGGGCATTGTAAATATCAGCCCTTTTGCCTGCCTTATCGGGCGGGTCATTGAGGGCCTCTTTACCCCCTGGGCGCGGGAACGCAACTATCCGATCCTCTCGGTGGAAGTGGACGGCAATCTGCTGCCGCCGAACATCATCAACAAGCTCAATATCTTTATGGTGAACGTGCTCCGTTTCAAGGGCGGCGGCGATCTTTCTTCCCTCGTGGACAAGGCAGGCTCTCATAATCCGCTTTTTGCGCGGGACGCTCCGGCGGATGAGTCAGAGGCGGGTTAAATGAACAGACTCGATAAAAGCGTCGATTCCCTCCTGGAGGCTTACGGCTCTTACGGCATGGTAAACCACTCGGCCGGCGCGAACCTTCCCGGCAGGGAAAGCATAGCGGCCATCGTCCGCGGCCTGGACGAGCTTATCTTTCCCGGCTTCCTTGAAAACCAGGGTCTGAATCACAGCAACCTCCGGCTTATCACTGCCGAAAAGGTAAACCGCCTGGCCCGCGAACTGATTCGGGAAACCGAAAAAAGCCTCGCCTTTCAGGCGCGCTCCGGTTCCTTAAGCTGCGGCAACGAAGGCTGCCACGCCGCCGCGGAACTGATCGTGGAAAGTTTTTTCGAGGAACTGCCGGCCCTCCGCCGCCTTCTGTCCCTTGATATGGAAGCCGCGTTCAGGGGCGACCCCGCCGCCAAGAGCTTCGAGGAAGTGATCCTTTCCTACCCCGGCTTCCAGGCGATCACCGTGTACCGCCTGGCCCACTTTTTCTGGAAAGCCCAGGTGCCCCTGATCCCCCGGATGATGAGCGAACTAATCCACGGCGGTACGGGTATCGACATCCACCCGGGCGCTGAAATCGGCGAATCTTTTTTCATCGATCACGGTACCGGCGTAGTCATCGGCGAAACCACGGTCATCGGCAAAAACGTCAAACTCTATCAGGGTGTTACGCTGGGCGCCCTCTCGGTCAAAAAAGAGGAAGGCGGCCGCAAACGCCACCCCACCATTGAAGACGACGTCACGATCTATTCCAACGCCACGATTTTGGGCGGCGAAACGATCATCGGCCGGGGCAGTACCATCGGGGGCAACGTGTGGATCACCGAGTCCGTTCCGGCAGGTACCGTGGTCTACAACCGGCGCTCCTAGTGTTCCGACAAATATCGGCAACAGGCCGATTCGGGTATCCCCGCCCAGTAACCGCACGGCGAAGCCGTGTAGCTAAGCAAAGCGGCAAGGCGTAGGCCCCGTGACCGCCCCTAAAGACGATAGACCGCGCGACGGCTTTAGCCGGAGCGGTGGCCGCTCAGGCTTGGTTCACGGTCCGAAACGCCTCATTTGCAATGGCAGCGAACGCGCCGACTTGACTATTCCGCCCTATTCCGTTACCGTATTTCCATGAATCGGACTGTGCCGCATCATCATGTTTTTCTCCCCCCGGAGTCCGGTCCCCGTTACGGGGCCTAAACGGTACAG
>JAISYA010000158.1 GCA_031270205.1 Treponema sp. | reverse complement strand
TTTTGGCGTTTTTATTTCACGGCATCCAGCGCCTTACTGATGAGGGCTACCGTAAAGCCTATAACGCTTTCGGTAGGAAAATTGATTTTTTCTGGGCGTTACGCTACGAAGTAAACCGTTACTTCCACAAAAACTGGATTTCGCTGTTCCTGACTGTCTCCGGCCACCCTCCTGACGGTTGAAATCGGAATTGCTGGCCAGGAAACGCAGGGGTGACTGACACCATTCTGCGGCTTGGATTGCCGGCGCTGTAGGTCGAAGAATCAGAAACGGGGAACAGACCGCTTCCCGTTTTCATTTTATTCGCAAGTCTGGTTTAATACCCCAAGGCAAGCTACGCTTACTAGGCTTGCTGCGGTTCAAATGCCGCAACGCTTTCAAAAATTTGGTATTAAGCCAAAGAACCCGCTTGCGCGGGGGAGGGTATAATAAATTTCCTCTCGAACGAGCCTCCGCTCCGGCACAACTCAACGTTTATACCGCAAGGCTTGCCCTGCGGAAGCTCATCCTATGCGTTTTTCCGCAAAAAAACTACCATTTCCCGTGCAGCTATGGTAATATGGTGTATACTGATTGCTTAGTGTCTGTCATAATATTACCAATTATGGCCCGGGCCGTCGGCCCGTGAAAGTTTACTTCACTATGGAGGCAAAAATGAAACGTTTTGCAATCCTCTTTTTTTCGTTTCTGATTTTGGCGTCGGGCCTGTGGGCGCAGAATACCCTTTCGGCCTATACCACCCTGGAAGAGCCGCTGGCAAAGGCCCTTTTTGAGCAGTTTGAGAAGGAAACCGGCATAAAGGTGTCTTTTGTCCGGCTTTCCGGCGGAGAGGCGGTGGCCCGGATGGAAGCCGAAAAAGCCAATCCGCAGGCGTCGATCTGGGTCGGCGGGGTCGGGCTGGACCATATCACCGCGAAGTCCAAGGACCTTACCACCCCTTATCAGTCCCGCTTTGCTTCCAACACCAGGGCGGAATTCAAGGACCCGCAGAATTACTGGATCGGCCTGTATGTGGGGCCGCTTACCTTTGTGACCAACATTGACCGGGCCAAAGCCCTGGGGCTGACCCCGCCAAAGAGCTGGGCGGACCTGCTCAAGCCGGAATACAAGGGTTACATCAGAATGGCAAATCCCAATATCTCAGGCACGGCCTACAATGTGATCACCACCGTCAGGACGCTCAACAACGCCAATGAAACCGCCGCGTTTGATTACCTGAAAAAACTCGACGCCAATGTGGATCAGTACGCCCGCTCCGGCTCGGCGCCGGGCAAGAGCGTGGCCACCGGCGAAATTCCCGTTGCCATAGGCTATGCCCATGATCAGGTAAAGCTCAAGGCCGAAGGCGCCAATGTGGAGATCCACGCCCCGGCCGAGGGTACCGGCTATGAGCTGGCTTCCATGTCCCTTATCAAGGGCGGCAAAGATCAGGTGAACGCCCGGCGGCTCTACGACTGGATTCTTTCTTCCAAAAATGCCCAAAAGCTCTTTACCGAATGGTACCTCGTACTGGTTGCCAACGGCGCGGAAAAACATCCCCTGGCCCTGTCGCTGGATCAGATCAAGACGATCAACCAGAATATGCAATGGGACGGGGACGCGGCCAACAAGAAACGGCTGCTTGACCGCTGGACATCGGAAATCGAGTCCAAGCGCTGATCACGTATGTGCAAGACACGCGGCTTCGCGTAAAGCGCGAGGCCGAGGTGACATCAACAGGCGGCGGGGGTTTGGCTGTCAATGGCAACAAAAAAGAACCTGTTTAAATTTCTGGCGGCGGTTCTGATCTTCATCGTGTGCGATGTCTGGATATACCGCTCGCTGCTGGGCTCCTTCCGCTCCTACTACAAACAAAACAGCCTGAAAGAGGCGAGCCTTTTCGCCCAGACCGCGCCGGAGCCTCCGGGGCGGTCTGGGGCGGGCCCTCCTGATCAAGCGGACTCCGCCTATTACGGGGACTGGCTGGGCCGTACCGGGGAAGTGCTTGAGGGCGGCGAAGCCCTGATCCTGGGAATTGACGAGAATTTCAACTTTAGCCCGGCGGCGGGGACGGACAGCGCCCTGCGGCTCTGGACAGAGTACAGCGGCGGGGAGGAATTTCAAAAAGGGCTGGAGAGCGTTTACTACCTTCTCCCCTACGAACTGAGCGGGACTGTTGAGTCCATGCGCGTCTACCTTCTCCCCATAGCCGACGAGTCCGGCTATGATATAAGCGGTGCGGTGATGATCGCCGTACCCGAAGGCGGTGCGGTCCAGTTTGAGAAGCTGCTCCGCAACCTTTCGCTCATCGCCCTGCTGATCTTTGCCGGCCTCCTTGGCGTCGCCATGTTCGCGCGGGATCCCGTTACCGGCTACGCGGTGATCTTCCTCCTGGGAATAGCCCTGGTCTTTGTGGCCTATCCCCTCTTTGAATCGTTCAGACTTACTTTTATGGAAGCGGGGGCCTTTACCCTTGAGATCTGGAAACGGACCTTTTCCCCCAATTATCTCATCAGTCTCTGGGGTTCGGTCAAACTGGGGATCATTACCGCCTCGGTTTCCACATTCATCGGTTTCGCGTTTGCCTTTCTTACCGAGCGGACCTCCGTCAGGGGGAAAAAGCTCATCGGCACGCTGGCGACCATGCCGGTTATTTCCCCGCCCTTTTCCCTCACTCTTTCGATTATCCTGCTTTTCGGCAACAATGGCCTTATCACCCACCAGCTATTGAAGATCAACAATTTTTCGGTGTACGGACTTGGCGGGCTCGTGCTGGTACAGACCATCGGGATGTTCCCCATCGCCTACATGAGTCTTTCAAGCGTGTTGAAGAGCATTGACTCCACCGTGGAAGACGCGGCCCTTGACCTGCAAGCCTCGCGCCTGCGGACTTTCCGCACTATCACTCTGCCCCTCTCGCTGCCGGGGCTGCTCTCGGCCTGGCTTTTGGTGTTTACCAATTCGCTGGCGGATTTTGCCAATCCCCTGCTCTTGGCCGGTTCCTACCGTGTTCTCTCGGTGGAGGCTTACATCGAAGTAACCGGCAGAAGCAACATGGGCGGCGGGGCGGCGCTTTCGCTGCTCCTGCTCCTGCCCACCCTGAGCGCCTTTTTTGCCCAGCGCTACTGGGTGAACAAAAAGAGCGTTGTCACCGTAACGGGCAAACCCTCAACGCACCTTGCCGAGCTTGCCTCCAGGCCCGTGCGGATAATCCTGACGGTCTTTGTAGCGGCATGCCTCGTCTTTATCGTGAGCCTCTACGGGACCATTTTTGCCGGCTGTTTCGTGAAAAACTGGGGCATTGATTATTCGTTTACCCTGTCAAACATCAGCGAGGCCCTTGCCCGCGGCTGGCAGTCCATCGCCAATACCGTTACCCTGGCGGCTGCGGCAACACCTGTCGCGGGAATTATCGCTATGGCGGCGGCGCTCATCGTGGTGCGGCGGACTTTTTTCGGCAAGCGCCTGCTTGAGGTCCTCCTGATGACGCCATTCGCGGTGCCGGGCACGCTCCTCGGCATCTCCTACATTCTGGCGTTTAACAAGCCGCCGTTCCTTATCGTGGGAACCGCGGCGATCATCGTAATCAACTACATCATCCGCGAACTGCCGGTGGGGCTTGAGACCGGTGCGGCAAGCCTGCGGCAGATTGATCCTTCCATTGAAGAGGCGGCCCAGGACCTTGGAGCGGACATGTCCAGGGTTTTCACTTCGGTGGTGCTGCCCCTGATCCGGCCGGCTTTTTTAACCAGCATGTCCTATACCTTTGTCCGCTCCATGACCGCGGTGAGCGCGGTTATCTTCCTTATCTCCGCCCGCTGGTATCACCTGACCGTGCAGATTTACAACTTCTCCGAAAACCTGCGCTTCGGCCTTGCCAGCGTGCTTTCCACCGTGCTGATCATCATCGTGCTGGCGGCCTTCGGTGTTATGCAGTTGGTGGTTCGGGATCGGGGCCTGACCGAGAAAAGCATAGTTCGATGAAGAAAGGGTAGTGTTATGGCGAAAAAGAGCAGTGTTTCCGTAACCCTGGAAGGAGTGAGCAAGATTTTCAGGAATGTCCGAAGCCGGCAGGGCGAGCGGCCGGACATAATCGCCGTGCATGACGCGAACTTTACCGTTAAGCCCGGAGATCTGGTAACATTGCTGGGACCGTCCGGCTGCGGCAAGACTACCACCCTGAGGATGATCGCCGGTTTTGAACTGCCTTCTTCGGGCAAGATACACATCGGCGAGGAAGACGTAACCATGCTGCCTCCGAACACAAGAGATACCGCCACCGTGTTCCAGAGCTACGGCCTGTTTCCCCATCTCTCAGTGGCGGAAAATGTGGCGTACGGGCTGAAACTGCGGCGGCTCCCTCGGGCGGAAATCGAAAGCAAGGTGAGGGAAGCTCTGGACATGGTGGGCCTGGGTGGCTTGTACGACCGCGCCCCGGGCAGGCTTTCGGGAGGGCAGCAGCAGCGGGTCGCCCTGGTCCGCTCCCTTATTGTGGAGCCTTCGGTGCTTCTCCTTGACGAGCCGCTTTCCAACCTTGACGCCCTGCTGCGGGAACAGATGCGGGTGGAAATCCGGCGGATTCAGAAGAGCCTGGGGATTACGGCGATCTACGTGACCCATGACCGCGTGGAGGCCATGAGCCTTTCCGATCAGGTGATAGTGATGAAGGATGGGGAAATTCAGCAGATCGGCAGCCCACAGGAAATTTATGTGGATCCGGCGAGTAAATTTGTGGCGGGCTTTGTGGGAAAGGCGGCCTTCTTTCCGGCGGAGCTGCTTGAAAAGCTGCCCGCTTCACCTGAAAGCCGGAACGGCGCCTGGCGCTGCCGCCTGGGAAACAAAAACCTTGATATAGACCGCTTTGCCGGCGATGTGGACATGTCCGCTGAAGCGGTGATTATGGCGCGGCCTGAGTCCCTGCGGCTTGCGGAACCGGGCGCCGGCTTTGTGGACGGGACGATCCGCATGAACGTATACCTGGGCCACAGTATCGAAACTTATGTGGAAACCGCTTACGGCGAGATTCTGATCCAGATTGACGATCCGGCCTCCAAGAAGATCTTCCCCGAAGACAGGAGGGTTTCCATTGATTTCGCCGCGGGGCGTGTACGCTTACTGCGGGGATAGCGTCCACGGAAGAATCATGAAACCTCATCTGCCTGACGAATGGAAGAATCTCCAGGCCGCGTTGAATTATATCGAAGAGGCGGATACGCCCCCCGCCCGGGCAAATGTGGCGGAACATCTTTCTTTCAGCCGGACTACCGCGTCTTCTCTTGCCTCTCAACTGATCAAAGCGGGTCTCATTGAGGAACTGAAAACCGAAATAAACGGCCGGGGGCGTCCCGGAATACCCTTGAGGATTTCTTCGGGCCGCTGGTATGCCCTGGGCGCGGCTTTTACCGGAAATGAATGGCGTTTTCTCTTTGTGGACCTTTACGGAAGAATAATCAGGGAACATACCGAACGGGTGGACAGCTTTTCGGTTGATGAGTTTACCAAAAATCTGTTAAAGGGTCTTGTCTTTATGCTTAAAAAAAAGCCCGGCCCCCTGCTTCCCCTGATCGGAATCGGTTCTCCGGGAGTGGTGGACAGCAATACCGGGGTAATTATCCATGCCGACGATATGAGATGGCAGCAGGTCAATTTGGGGGAAACGGTACGCAAAGTTACGGGGATCAATGCCCTCATAATGAACCGCTACCGGGCAAGCGGCCTGGCGGAGGCCCAATTCGGCGTTGGACGTAATGTAAAAAGCCTTATTTATATCGGTGTCGGTACGGGCATCTGCGCCGCCTTTATCAATGACGGGGCGCTTCTTGAGGGAAGCAATTTCAGCGCCGGGGAAATAGGCCATGTACTGGTTGATCCCGAAGGGCCGCTTTGCGGCTGCGGCAAGCGGGGATGCCTGCAGGCAATGGCCTCTTCCCAGGCCCTGGTTGAGATAGTCCGGGGCATCCATAAATCAATGCTGGCAAAAAACAAAAAATTACCCCCCAATCCTCTCTGGGACATCCTCCGTGATCAATCCCTCCTTTCCGGCGAGCTTATCGGCGAAGAAGCAAACCGGGGCAACGTGGCGGCCATCATGGGAATGGAACAAATCGCCGGAGTTCTTGGTATTGTGGTCGCAAATCTGGTCAATACCATAAATCCCCGGAAAATTATCATAGGCGGAACCCTGGGAGATACCGGTCCCCTCCTCACCAAACTTATCAGCCGGGAGGTGGAGAAACGCGCCATGGCAACTCCATTGCAGGCGGTAACTATTGAGCAGGGCCTGCTGGGAAACCGCGCCGCCGCTCTGGGCGCCGCCTGCCTTCCCCTGCGGCATAAGCTGGAACTTGTTTTGCGCAGGATACATGCATAGGCGCCTGTTCTACTTGTGGATTTTTGCGCTTGCGGCCGCAAAAAAAACCGGCTTTCGCAAAGACCAGGTCTCGATACAATTGAGCCGCAAGCCTGGTTTAATACCCAAGGCAAGCCGCGCTTGCCAGGCAAGTTGCGCTTGCTGCGGCTCAAATGCCGCGCGGCTTGCCCTGCGGAGGCTCATTCCACTTTGAATTTTGACACCTCCCTGACCAGTACGTCAATATTTTCCTTGTTCTGTCTGCTGATCTCGTTCACCCGGTTTACCGCCACGTTGATCTGATCCGCCCCGGTGGCCATCTCGTTCATGCCGTTGGTGATCTCCTGGGTCGCCATTTCAAGGTTCTTGCTCTCCTGGATAACTTGCTTGCTCCCCTCCAGCATCTCTTCGGAACCGCCTTTGACCATCTGGGTCGCCTCGTTCAACTGGCCGATAGC
>JAISYA010000156.1 GCA_031270205.1 Treponema sp. | reverse complement strand
GTAGGGCTTTTGACCCCGCCCGTGGGAACGGTATTGTTCGTGGGCAGTTCCATCGGAGGCATTAAAATCGAGGAAACCGCGAAGGCTATGGTCCCGTTCTATATAACCATGATCGTGGTGCTGATGCTGCTGACCTTTGTGCCGGCCTTTTCCATGACTATCCCGAATATGATGTTCGGAAAATGAACCTCCGCGGGGTATTAGACCAGATTTTCGAATAAACCGGCTTCTTTCCGGCTTTGAGCCGGATCAATTTTTGTTTCTGGAGGAAACGATGAAAAAGTTTACTGTTGTATTGGTAATGGTCCTCGCTCTGGCAATGGCCGCTTCCCCGCTGTTTGCGGGCGGCGGGTCTCAAAGCTCAGGATCCGGCGCCGCCGCGCCCAGAACCAGGGTGTACCGGCTTGCGGACAATCAGCCCGACGGCTATCCCACGGTGCTGGGCGATCTTGCCTTTGCAAAGTATGTCGAAGAAAAGACCAACGGCGCGATCAAAATCGAAGTGTACAACAACTCGGTTTTGGGGGACGAGAAAACAACCATTGAGCAGACCCAGACCGGGGATATTCATTTTATCCGCGTCGGCTTAAACCCCCTTTCCTCAATCAATCCGATTATGAACGCCCTGGCTATGCCCTTCCTGTTCCGCGACCGGGAACACATGTTTAAGGTTCTTGACGGCCCCATTGGCGAAGAACTCCTCGGTTCCCTGCAACAGCAGAATCTTCTTGGTCTTTGCTGGCTCGACGCGGGCTTCCGTAACTTCTACAACTCCAAGAAGGACATTAGAACCCCGGCGGATATGGTGGGGTTGAGGATCCGGGTGCAGGAAAGCGCCCTTATGATGGACATGGTCCGTTACCTCGGCGCTTCTCCCACGCCCATGGCTTATGCGGAAGTATATCCGGGAATCCAGAACGGCATCATTGACGGCGCCGAAAACAACTGGCCCTCGTACATTACCGCGGCGCACTTTGAAGTTGCCAAGCGTTTTACCGTTGACGGCCACATGGCTTCCCCGGAAATGATCCTCGTCAACACCGGCGTATGGAACAGCCTCTCCGAAGCGGAAAAGAAAATCGTCAAGGACGGGGCTATGGAAGGCGCCAAAGTGGAACGGGCCGCGTGGCTTGAAGCGGAACAGAAATACGAAAAACAGGCGCGGGATTCCGGCTCCATTATCACCGAGCTTAGCCCCGAACAGCACAAGCTCTTTGAAGACGCCCTCGCGCCGCTGTATCAGCAGCCCGCCTATGCTTCCTACGCGGATATTATCCGGCGTGTAAGGGATACGAAGTAGGACGAACCGCGGATCACACCGGTACATCGGAGGGCTTGACCCGAAGCTCTACCGGGAGACCTTCGGAACACTCTCGCGCAAAGCGCGGGCCGGAGCTGGTATTCCGTCACCCTCGCGCTTGGCGCGGGGGTCTATCGAAAAAGACGACTCTCTGACACTCTCACGCAAGCGTGAGGCCGGGGGTGACGGACATTCATGTGGTCTGCGCTTACATTTGCGCCAGGTAAGGATAGTATATGACAAAAAATCATAAAGACGCGGTTTGGGTTTTCGGCAGGGATATTGAGGGCGAAGTTACGGCCCCCGGCGTGGAACGCAAGGTGCTGGCCTATTGCGACAAAATGATGTGCGTGGAAAACCGATTCGATACCGGCGCGACAGGGGCTTTACACAGCCATCCCCACACGCAGATAACCTATGTGGCGGAAGGCCGTTTTCGCTTTACTGTCGGCGATGAAGTCAAAGAAGTGACCGGAGGGGACACCCTCTGCAAACAGAACGGAGTTACCCACGGCTGCGTATGTCTGGAAAAGGGCGTGCTGGTCGATTTTTTTACCCCCATGCGTGAAGATTTCGTATAACGCGGCCCGCGGTTAATTCCTCACTCTTCCAGGAGGCTTTCTTCCCTCAACGCATTTATCTCTTTAAGACTGCGGAGTTTGAAAGTGGCGTTTTCCTGTATCTGGCGGACGCGCTCGCGGGTGATGCCGAGGAGTTTTCCGGTTTCTTCGAGGGTTAGCGGGCCTTCACCGGTAAGGCCGTAGCGGAGCTGGATGATTTTCATTTCGCGCTCGGGAAGCTGGGAGAGGATGTCGGCTATGGTTTCCTGCAAGGTTACGGAAAAAGCCATTTCGAATGGTTCGGCCATGCTGTCGTCTTTGATGAGGTCCGCGAGGCGGGTCATGTTGCCGTTGTCCACGACGGTGTCAAGGCTGGCGGTTTCCTGTGAGAGTTTGACGATTTCTTTGACCTTGTTTACCGTGACGCCCAGGTATTCGGCAAGCTCTTCGTCGCTGGGCTCGCGGCCCCAATCCTGGGTAAGCTGTTTTGCCACGAAGTAGCATTTTTTTATGGTGTTGAGCATGTGGATGGGGATGCGGATGACGCGCCCCTTGTCCGCGATGCTTTTGATAATGGCCTGCCGTATCCACCATGTACCGTAGGTGGAAAAGCGACAGCCCCTGGTGTAGTCAAAGCGCTCGACGGCCTCGATAAGACCGATGTTGCCTTCGTCGATGAGGTCCAGCAGGGAAAGACCGCGGTGCTGGTAGCTCTTGGCAATGGATACTACCAGGCGCAGGTTTGAATTGATCATTTTGTTTTTATTATAGAGGAGGGCGCTTTCCAGGGCGGCTTTCTCCCGTTTGCAGGCGGCTTTTTTGGGCGCGTCTTCAAGCGCCTGTAGTTTTAGTCTGAGACCGACTATTTTTTCACCGATGATCTGTTCTTCCTGCCCGGTAAGGAGGGGGAATTTGGAAATTTGTTTGAAATACAGAGCCAGGGGGTCGGATTCTTTCTGGGCTTTGATTTTTTTCGCGGTTTTTATGCTTTTGGTTTTTACCTTTGTTAAACCGTTTGGGCGCTTTTTGGCCCTTTCCGGGTCCATTCCGGTTTTCACCAAAGGCGCTATTGTTTTTGTCATACCTTTACCTCTACTTTTTCGTTTTTACCTGTATAACCCCTTATGCCCTGGGGGCCTTCGCGGGATCAATGGGGGTGTTGCTCCGGTAGACCATGAAAAAGAGCTGGGGTTTTTCTGAAACCGCGTCTATTCCCAGCCTTCCCACTTCCGTTCCGGGGCCTATCCTGTCCCCCTCTTTTACCGACAGGCTTTCACAGCCGCCGTACACATACAGATAACCTCCGCTTACCTGTACAATCGCTACCCTGCCGAAACCCCGGTAGGGTCCGGCGGATATTACCGTTCCCTGGGTGAGGCTCCGCACGGATTCGGAGCGTTCGCCCCGCACCACCACGCCGTACAATTTGCCGGTCATGTAGGCGATTTCCTTCGCATTTACCGGCCAGCGCACCGAGCTGTCCACCGTCTTTGCGGCGGTTTGCCGCGCCGGGGCCGCAGGGCTGCCGGCCGGGACCGCGCTTCCCGGTATTTTAATCCGCTCCCCTTCTTTCAAAACATGATTCGCGGAAAACTTGTTAAAATCCCGCAGTGTCTGCACGGTAACGCTGTGGTTCCGCGCTATGCTGAAAAGGGTGTCGTTTTTCACGACCCGGTATTCAGTGTAGGCGGCCTGGACGGAGGATGTGGTTTCCCCCGCCCCGGCCTTTCCTGACACTCCGTTTCCGGTTACGGTTGTTGTGGCGTTTCCCGCCGCCGGGACCGGCGGCGCCGCAGGAGGTATTCGGAGCCGCCGGCCGGCCTGGAGTTTAGTGGCATCGGCTATGTTGTTATACCGCATAAGCTCGTCAGGACTGACCCGGTACAGGCGGGAAATGGAGTACAATGTTTCTCCCTTTGCCACCACATGAACCGCATCTTCCGCCGCGATTTTTGCCGGAAAAGTCCCAATGGCAAGAATCGTCGTCAACAGAAGTAATAAGCAAATGCCGCGCGGATAGTTCATGTTCTTGTATTTTCGGCATTTTTGCCCCTCTTCTTAACCGGAAGTCCGGCCTAATTTCAAACTAATTTCAAAAACATTTGCTTTGAAATCATCCCATTTACATATATACCGTGGTTTTTTAATTATTTCAATGTGCGGCGGTCCCGGCCGCCTGATTACACCCGAAAAGAAGCCGCACCCATTAAAAGCGTGCAAATAGAGAGAAAAAAGGGTATAATAGAGCCGGTCCCAAAACTTCAGTTTTGGTAAAGCCGCAATAGTACAAAATAATGAAGGAAAATGAAAAACAGGGAGTTTGCCGATGGCGGTAGAAATTGAGTTAAAAGCCCGGCTGGATGATCCGGCGCCGGTAAAACAGAGGCTGTTTTCCCTTGGAACCTATTGCCGTTCCTATGGAAAAAGCGATACGTATTGGGCCGCCGGGGGGAACCCTTCATCAGAAGTGCGGGTGCGGCGGGAAATTGACACGGAGGCGGACGGCCGTGTTTGGGAAAAAACGCTGGTGACGTATAAAATAAAGGAGATACGGGACGGTATTGAAATAAACGACGAGCGGGAATTTACCGTTTCGGAGACCGGGCCTGACGAGGCGGGCGGGGATGTTTTTGAGGGCCTCCTGAACCGCCTGGGCCTGCGCCCGTTTATCAGGAAGGAAAAACAGGGCTGGGCCTGGACCGTGGGGACGCCTCCCGTTTTGGCGGAACTTTCCATGGTAAAGGATCTGGGCTGGTTTCTTGAGCTTGAGATTCTGGCGGAAGAGAAGGACGAGCGGATCATCGCGGAAAGCCGGAAGCGGCTTCTATCGCTCCTTGAAACTTTGGACATTCCGCCGGAGTGGGTTGAAAGCCGGCCCTACACCGAAATGCTCAAGAATGGGAAGGCTTAAGAGGGAAGTATGTTTACGGATGCTCACTGCCATCCTTTTGATCTCAAGCAGTCAATAAACGGCGCGGAGGAAGCGCGGCGGCGCCTGGGGATTATGTGCGCTGCCAGCGCCACGGACGCTGAAGAATTTGCCTATAACGAGGAACTTGCCCGCACAGCGAAGGCTGAAGGCGCGCCGCCTCTGTTACCCTGCTTCGCCGTACACCCCCAGCTTGCCTCCCTGTCCGGGGGCGCGGACGGCAGGGCGCGGGACGGCCTCGCGCTGCTGGAAAGATTCGCCCGCGAGGGGCGGCTTGCCGCGGTGGGCGAAACCGGTTTTGACCTTTTCAACGGGGCTTTTCGGGAAACCGAGGCGGTCCAGGACGAACTTTTCGCCGCCCATCTGGAAACGGCGTTACGCTACAATCTCCCCCTGGTGCTCCATGTGCGCAGGGCCATGCACAAGGTCTTTGCCCGCGCCCGAACCCTTGCCAAATGCAAAGCGGTGATCTTTCATTCCTGGCCGGGTACGGCGGGGGAGGGCGAAGCGCTGCTCCGGCGGGACGTGAACGCCTTCTTTTCCTTTGGCACGGCGATCCTGCTTAACCACCGCGAAACAATGCGCTGCTGCGCCGCCTTTCCCCTCTCAAGAATACTCACCGAAACCGACGCCCCCTACCAGCCCCTGCGCGGAGAGCGGCGCACTACCTGGGAAGACCTGCCCCGCGTTCTCCAGGCCGCCGCCGCGCTGCGCCGTAATGCCGGGGCCGCCGGCTCCTCTGCCGGGGAACTGGAAACCGCCGTTGAACACAATTTTCGCGCCGCGTTCGGCTCTTTTGAGTGATAGATAGATAGCAAGCCCAAAGCCGCCGGTTTACAGCGAGGCGGCTATCCTCAACACGCCTTCCACGGTTTCCGGCTTTACGTCGGCCTGTATGATGTGGGCCGGGGCCATAAGGTAGCCGCCGTTTTTGCCCAGTATGGCCGCGCGCTCATGCATGTCTTTTTTGATTTCCGAAAGATCGCCGCGGGGCATCATGGCCTGCTGATCAAGGCCGCCGAAAAAACAGATCCTGCCGCCGTATTTTTCCGCCAGCTCTTTCGGGTCGGAACCGGGGACGTTGGGCTGCACCGGGTTATACACCTGTATTCCCATTTCAATAAAATCGTCCAACAGGGGCGCTACCGCGCCGTCGCTGTGCATGATGATGATAATGTCAGGATTAAGGGCCTTTAGTTTTTTGATAATCCGTTCATGCCGGGGACGGAAACGTTCCCGCCACATAGCGGGCGAAATCAACGTGGAAACCTGGCTGCCCAAATCTTCGCCCAGCCAAATCGCGTCAACTCCCGCCTTTACCAGTTGTTCGGTAATGCCGCTGGTAAAATATTCAACCTTGTCATTCAGGGCTTCGATATAGTCCTCTTCGCCGGCCATATCGACCATGTATTTTTCAAGGCCGGTTAAATGCCAGGCAAGTTCAAAAAGGGAAAGCTCGCAGTCGCCGATGATAAAATAATCTTTCCCGAAGCGGGCTATGTCCCGAACGGCCTTTTCCATGCGTCCGGCCGCATAGGGATCGGGAAAGCGGTAGGCTTCGATATCCGCATTTGATTCGGCGTTTTCAAGGGGGCACTTTACCACTTCCACGTAGAGGTCTGTCGGCATCATGTGCATACCGAATTCATTCGTAGTGATACTGCCTCCTATCACCTGGGGGGTAAAGTCCCGCGCTACTTCGCCGCCAACCACCACGCAGTCGCTTCCCATTTTGACGCGCAGTTCGTTGGCGGAAATCCGGTAGCTCAGGTCTTCATAGTAGGACAGGGTATAATCCGCTTCGATGCCGTATACACCGCTGAAATACTCTATCAGGCTTTTGCACAAATCAAACTGAAAAGGTACGCGGTCAGGCGTTCCCTTGCCGAAAGCCGCAAAAACTCTTTCCCGCGAATTCATACCGTAATCCTCCTAACCTAAAAAGAAATTAACCACACACAGACGGCGCGGACAAAAGATAGCGTAGCCGCCGGTCCGTGTGTGGTTATTCGATTTAATAATTAAACTGGTCTACGTTGCTCGAGTCGAAGACCAGGGCGGGGCCAAGAACCAGCATCTTGCTGGAGATGGCTTTCTGGCCAAGGCGGCCCGCGTTGATCGAAGTCGAGCTTGATGTAATGGTACCCTGGGCCATTTGATAGCCGGCCTGTACGGAGAGGTAGCCGAGGTCCATGCAGTTCCAGAGAATCCCCGCGTCCAGCGGATTGTTGGGGTTCTTGATATAGGCCTTGATGGCGTTGGGAGTCGCGAGGCCGACAATGACGGTCTTTTTGGGATCCGGTTTGGCGGACGCGGCTTCGTACTGTGAGCCAAGGGCGGGAACGGACATGGAGGTAAGGCCGATAGCGCCCTGTATCTGGTTCGCGCCGGGACCCATTCTGCCGACCAGGGTGCCGCTCTGGGCCTGGGTGGTGGTTTCATCCGGGCCGGGATAGTACACGTCGGTGTCTTCGTTTCTGAGGATCATCCAGTTGTAATCGCTTGAGGCAAGCAGTTTCTTGCACTCGGCAAGCCATTCCTGCTGATTCGCGTCGGTCTTTGCCGACGACACAAAAGCGATGTAGGCCGGGGCAGCGGGGCCGTAGCCTTTGGCTTTCAGGTTGTCGGCGGCGCCTTTTATAAGGCCCTGCGCGACGCCGGCGGATACGACCTGATTTACAAACAGGTCCCTGGCGTCCGCCTGGGCGTCCGCGTCAAAGGTAAGCACTTTAATTCCCCTGCTCTGGGCTTTTTTCAGCGTCGGAGCAATAGCGGTAGGATCGTTGGGCGATACAATGATAACCCCTACCTGTTGGGCAATCCAGCCTTCAAGGATGTCCACCTGCCGCTGGTTGGTGGCCTGATCCTGGGGCGGGCCGTCATAGAGCAGTTCAACACCCAGCTCTTTTGCCGCTTCTTCGGCGCCGATTTTAACGGCGTCAAAGTAGTTTTCGCCCTTGAATTTGGGCATCATGGCGATTCTCAGCGCCCCCGACTGCTTCTGGCCTCCGGCAAACGCAAAGGTCGAACAGAGTACGAGCAGCGCCAAAGCCGCTCCCGTCATCTTTTTCATAATCTCCTCCAAACAAAAAAATTTATTGTCAGCGGCTGCGCCGCCGAGAATACCGTTTCACTTGCCGCCGGAGCGGCGGGGTCCCGCCCTAATGCTGATCGGCCTCCCGATCAGCATTGGATCGGGCCACCGATCAGGCCGGGATCGGACCCCCGATCAGGCCAGGATCGGGCCCCCGATCAGGCCGGGATCGGCCTCCCGATCAGCACTGGATCGGACCCCCGATCAGGCCAGGATCGGACCCCCGATCAGCACTGGATCGGACCCCCGATCAGCACTGGATCGGGCCACCGATCAGCACTGGATCGGGCCACCGATCAGGCCGGGATCGGCCTCTCCCTCTTCAGCCCTGTTGCGACCCGTCCGCGGCGATTTTCAGATTCATAATGCGGCTTCGGCTTACCCGCTGGTTCAGGATAAAGTAACTCACCAGGCTGACAACCAGGATCATCCCGTGTACAATGGTTTGGGCCGCTATGGGGATATTGAGCAGCGTGAGGCCGCTGTTCAGCACCGCGATGATCAGCGTCGCCAGTATGGTACCCTTCATGTCGCCGATGCCCCCATCAATACTGGTGCCTCCCAGTACAATTATCGTAACCACCTTAAGCCCCAGGCTCGTACCGGCGTCGTATTTTACGCTGGTAAACCTGCCCAGCCAGATAAGGCCCGCAAAGGCGCAGATAAGGCCGCTTAGCAGATACATGAACAGCTTTACCCGCCTGGTATTGATGCCGCTGAAATTCGCGGCGTTTTCGTTCAGCCCGATTGCGTAGAGTTTCCGCCCAAGGGTGGTTTTTGCCAGGACAAACCAGAACACAAAAGCGAGGGCCGCGTACAAAAAAATCTGCAGGGGTATGCGCGCAAGTTCCGTGTTGCCAAGCCAGGCGCTGGGGGGGAACGAATACACCGAATCGCCTTTGGAAATGCTGCGGGCAAGCCCCATATACAGGTACATGGTCGCCAGCGTGGTTACGAGCGGCGATATGTTCATTTTGGCGATGAGGAAGCCGTTAAAAAGCCCGCACATGGCGCCGGTAAGCAGGGCGGCAATAATGCCCGCGGTGTTTCCCGCGTGCAGGGAGACAATGCCTCCTATCATTGAGGCAAGCACCATGGTGGAACCCACCGAAAGGTCAATGCCCCCGGTGATAATAATGAGGGTAACGGCCAGGGACATCATGCCAAGCTCGACAATATTACGGAGCATTACGCCCATAAGGTAATCAAAGGAAAGAAACACCCAGTTAATGTTGGCAATAACCGCAAAGAGGACTATCAGAATGAGGGCAAGCGCCCAGTTAAAGGTAAACCATTTTTTCGTTCCCGTTTTGTTCGCTCTCATTTATGCTCCTCCGGCGCCGCTCATCGCGGGTTTACGTTCTCCCAGACGCAGGGCGCTGACAATAACCGCAATGATAATTATAGCCCCCATGATGGCGTCCGACCAGTCGGAACTGATCCCCAGATAATTAATTGCCGGGGCAATTACCGAAAGGATCGCCGCGCCGAAGATTGTTCCCAACAGTTTGCCGCTGCCTCCGCTTACGCTGGTCCCCCCCAGGACAACCGCGGCAATAAAGGTCATTTCAAGACCCGTACCCATGGTTGTGGTAACCCGCTGGCTTGCCGTGGTGATGATCGTCCCGCTTATGCCGAACAGAGTACCGGCAATTACATAGGTAACAATGACAACCGCATCGACGTTAATGCCCGAAAGCCGGGCCGCTTCGGTATTGTTACCCACAGCGTAGATTTTTTTGGAAAACCGCGAATACTGCATAAACCAGAGGGCGCAGGCGGTAATGATTACCATGATCAGTACTGAACCGGGAATAATCCCGAAGATTTTAGCTTCAAAGGCCAGCCAGGTAAAACTGGCGGGAAGATCGTAAATCGAGCCTTCCACGACCATCGGGAGGATTCCGGAAAAGAGCTGGGCCGTTGCCAGCGTCGCCACAATAGCGGGTATTTTGAACTTGGTGATAAAGAGGGCGTTGATAAGCCCCAGAGCCGCGCCGATGAGCATCGCCGCGGGAAGCAGCGCCGCAAGGCCAAGGTCCAGTTTTCCCAGCGCGGCCAGCGCGAGGCATACCACGGATATAAGGCCCCCGGCGGAAACATCAATATTTGAAGTGATGATTATCATGTTCATGCCGATTGCCGCTATCAGCACATAGCTGAAACGGTTGAGCATGCTCATCGTGTTATTAAGGGAGAAAAAGCTGGGGGCAAAAGCAAGCAGCAGCAGCAGGATACCCAGGAGAAAAAGCCCAAGGTACAGCTCCGCGCTCAGACGAAAGCGATCTTTCATGCGGTCTCCCGCCTTTCCGGCGCGGCGGCCAGGGCAATGTGCAGTATGTCTTCCTGGGAAAAGTCGGGCCGTTCAAAACAGCCGGCTATGGTTCCGTCTTTCATTACATAAATGCGGTCACACATTCCGATAAGCTCAGGCAGCTCGCTGGAAATCATGATGATCGTAAGGCCTTCCGCTGCCATTGCGCTGATAATACGGTGAATTTCCGCTTTGGCGTTCACGTCGACGCCGCGGGTCGGCTCGTCGAGGATCAACAGTTTGGGGTTTAGGGCCAGGGCTTTACTTACCGACACTTTCTGCTGATTGCCGCCTGAAAGGTTCACCACCAAAAAGTCCGTGTCCGGCGCGCGTATTCCCATGCGTTCCTTCATATCCTGTGCCAGGGCATATTCGCTTTTCCGGTTCATCACCCCAAACCGTGAGTTTTTGTTCAACTGGGGCATGACGATATTGCCCTTAACGCTCATCTGGACAATCACCCCGTACTTGCCGCGGTCTTCGGTAACATATACGACGCCGTAGTCCATGGCCTGCCGGTAATTTTTGAACTTTACCGGCTGCCCTTCGAGCACTATTTCGCCGTAATCGGGCGGGGTAAAGCCGCTTAAAGCCAGGGCAAGCTCGGTACGGCCCGAACCGGCAAGGCCGGCAAAACCCAGTATTTCGCCTTTGCGGACGGTGAAATCAATGTTGTGAAGCAGTTCCTTGCTGCCCAGGCCCTTTATTAACAGAAACTCGCCGCCTATTTGCACGTCCGACTTGGGATAGTAATTGTCCATGCTGCGGCCCACCATATCGGCGACAAGCTCGTCTTTGTTGGTTTCCGCTACTTTCCGGGTGGAAATATAGCGTCCGTCCCGGATAACCGTTACGCGGTCGCAGAGGGTAAAAATCTCTTCCAGCCGGTGACTGATGTAGACGATGCTTACTCCCTGGGATTTAAGGCTGCGGATTATCCCGAACAGGGCGTCAACCTCCTGCTGGGTAAGGGAGGCGGTCGGTTCATCAAGAATGAGGATACGGGACTGGAAGGTAAGCGCCTTGGCAATTTCCACCATCTGCTTCTGGGCCATGCCAAGGTTTTTGATTTTTTCATCTACCGGTATACTGATATGAAGGTTTTTGAAAATCTCTTCCATTTTCAGGGCCATGGCCTTGTAGTCAAGCATGGTAAGGGGGCCCATCTTTTTGATTATCTCCCGGCCCAGAAACAGGTTGTCCAGTACGGTCATTTCTTCAAAAAGACTGGTTTCCTGGTAGATAATCGCTATACCCTTGGAAAAGGCATCCAGGGGATTGGCGATTTTTACCTCGCTGCCGAAGAGTTTTATATGCCCCTCATTCGGGGGATAGACCCCGCCGACAACCTTCATCAAGGTTGATTTTCCCGCCCCGTTTTCCCCGCAAATCGCGTGGATTTCCCCGGTCCGTAATTCAAAATTCATGTTGTTTAAGGCGACAACGCCGGGAAAAATCTTGACGATGGAAGACAAGGCCAACGTAATATCACTCATCGTTTCCCCCTCGCCGAATGGTTCTTTCCGTTCATTTATGGATGATAAAAAACCTGTTCCAACTGGTAATGGGTCCCGGTGGCGGGGTCTTTTTCCATGACCATGACATCTTTCATGTACTCGTTCCACCTGTCCACCACGGGACTTTCCGCCTGTGTTTTGGAAGCGTAGGCAATTCCTTTTTCAGCCTCATAATAGCCAAAAAGCTCATCCCCGGCAAGCCAGATGGTATAATTATGAATCCCCGCGCGGTTGAGGAGTTCCGTCATTTCCGGCCAAATCTCATCATGCCGCCTGATATATTCCGCCTTCATGCCCGGAAGCACTCTGGCTTTCCATGTAAATCGTTCCATAGGTAGTATCTTCCCCCGGTTTCCAGCTCCCGTAAATGGACAATTCTCTTGAAATGATGGGAAAAACTTGACAGCGGCGTAAAGGGTAACGGCGGTACTCCGCGCAAGCGGTTACATTTTCGGTACATGTTAATGAGGCGTTTCGTAGCTGCCCGGAAGGGGCATCCCGCTCAAAATCAAAATCTCCGGCCGGTACTCGAAGTGCATGGTGTCGAAAAAAAGCCACTTGCCCCCCCAGATAAAGCCGCAGGCTTCAAAGGCCTTGATGGCCGCCTCCGGCGGGTGAAAGCGCTGGCTGTACGGAATGTTCCACCATTCGGGTTTATTGCGGGCGGTCCAGAGCCAGTATGTGTCCCTGCCCCCCAGGGATTTAGGGAGAATGTCGATGGCCGCGCCGTAGGCGTGAAAACTCCTGCTCTGCGTGTCGGCGATACTCCGCCAATTCCAGCCCTCCAGGGTATTGATGCTGTTTACCCACGCGCGCAGTTGGGCGTCAGTTTTCGCTTCCCTGAGGATACGTTCTTCCACCAGCGCAAGTTCTTCCATAATCGAGTAGTGGACCATCACGCTGCGGCCAAGAAAACGGAGCGTTTTTACCCGCTCGTAGGACTCTTCCCGTGTATGGGCGCGCCAGAGCGCGTTGAAAAAATGCTGGGAACGTTTCGGCGGGTTCCGTCTGCGCCTGTTCGTCATGTCGCGGAAGCGGGCGGCTTCTTCGGGGGAGACTTCTTTCCACGGGGGCAGTTCGGCGGCGTAATTGTAAAAAGGCTGGGGATCGTAGCCCGAGGCGCTGTCCCGCAGCGCTTCGGGCAGCAATCTGCCGCCGGCGTAGTAGTACCATTCGCCGCCCAGCGGGACAGCCCAGTCGCCGTCCCGAGGTTCCGCCGGCCCGATGCGATCGGGGTAAGCGGCGGCCAGGGCCTTCATCACCTGTTCCGCCCTGCCCGGCCGCGGCTCTTCCGTCTGCTGGGGAATATCATCGCGCGCGTCTCCCAGGACGGGGGATTCCGCCGGCGGCGCGGCCTCGGCGGCCTGGGCTTTCCCTCCGGCAAACACATTTCCGCTAAGCAGCAAAAAGCAGACGACAATGATGAACATGACCCATCATAGCATGCGGGGGCGGGAGGGGGAAGCGCGATTGCCGCGGGCGTTTACCAAAGTTGTTCGGAACCTCGGCGCAGCCCGCTGTTAAACAGGTTTCCGAACAAATCTGCTGAATGAGCCTCCGCGGGGCAAGCCCCGCGGTATCTTTAGCGCTGCTTAACTTGATCGGAGGCTCGTTCGATAGGAAGTTTTTTATACCGTCTGGTTTAATACCAAATCATTGTAAGCGTTGCGGCATTTGAGCCGCGGCAAGCATGGCAAGCGCAGCTTGCCTTAGGGTATTAAACCAGACTTGCGAATAATCTACCCCACCTTAAAGCGCCCGGCTTCTTTCGGCAAAAGGCATAACGTGCAAACTATGCGGTTTGGCCCGCCCTTAAAAAACTTTTTCGAGTGAAGCCGAATTTTCTTGACTGTTTTAGTAAATTTTATATCTTATAATTATAGGATGGTTTTGAACCAAATCCCAAGCAGCGCTGCCACAAAACAAGAACAGAAGAGGAATTAAGAATGACAAACAGATACACCAAAATTCTTGAGCTTCTAACAAAGCATCAACGTGTAACGGTACGTATTCTGGCGGAACTGCTGGATGTTTCCCAGGTGACGATCCGGAAAGATTTGGA
>JAISYA010000172.1 GCA_031270205.1 Treponema sp. | reverse complement strand
TGAGCCGTATGAGGGGAAACTCTCACCTACGGTTTTAGGCGTGAAGGGGCGGACAATCCGCCCTGACCCGGCCGACAGCAATGCCGGCAAGTTTTTGCGACACAAGTTTTTGCTCCCCTCTTTAGAATAGTTACCCCTTTGTGCTATAATGTTCACTCAATATGAACATTAACGGCCGGCATTACCGGACTATTTGGCTCAGGGAGCCGGAACGCAGGATTGTAAGGATCATCAATCAACTGGCGCTTCCTTTCAGCTTTGAGATTCTCGATCTGCGTACTGTGGAGGATGTCCGCCGGGCCATCAAGGATATGTATGTGCGGGGCGCCGGGCTTATCGGGGCGGCGGCGGCATTCGGCATGTACCTGGCCGCGCTGGAAGCGGGAGACGGCTCTTTTGACGCGGATATGGCGGCGGCGGCGCGGATTCTGAAAGGTACACGGCCCACGGCAAGCAACCTCGCCTGGGCGGTGGACCGGATGCTCGCGGCCCTGAGCGGCCGGGCGGAACCGGCGGCGCAAAAACGGGAGGCGGCGCTGCGGGCCGCACAGGAAATCGCGGACGCCGACGCGCGGGAATGTAAAAGCATCGGGCTACACGGGCTGGAGCTTATTCGGGACATTGAGCGAAAAAAGCAGGGGGAAACCGTCAATGTGCTTACCCACTGCAATGCCGGGTGGCTGGCTTTTGTGGATTACGGCTCGGCCCTGTCGCCGGTGTACGCCGCCTTTGACTCCGGCGTAAAAGTCCATGTCTGGGTGGACGAAACCCGGCCCCGGAATCAGGGGGCAAGCCTTACCGCCTGGGAACTGGGACAGCACGGAGTGGATCACGATCTTATTCCCGACAATGCCGGCGGCCACCTGATGCAGCACGGACTCGTGGATTTGGTGATAACCGGCGCGGACCGTGTGACCCGCCGGGGAGACGCGGCAAATAAAATCGGCACGTATCTCAAGGCGCTGGCGGCAAGGGAAAACGGCGTGCCATTCTATGTGGCCCTGCCCTCGTCAACGTTCGATTTTTCCATGAAAGACGGAGTGGCGGAAATACCGATTGAAGAGCGGGACGCGGCTGAAGTGCGCTGTGTCACCGGCATGACCGGCAAAGGTTCGCTTGAGACGGTGCGGATCTGCCCCGACACGACGCCTGCGCGGAACTGGGGCTTTGACGTTACGCCCGCGCGGTACATTACCGGTCTCATTACCGGACGGGGCATCTGCGCCGCTTCGGAAAACGAAATTCTCAATTTGTATCCGGGAGGGAATAATGGCTGATGAAGGTTATGTGAAATACAGCGCCAGGCATAGCGAAGCGCCCGCCGTGGAAGCGCCGCATTGGGCGGAACTCAACGACGCCAGAACAAGGCTGCGTGAACTCGGCCTCGTGGGAGTTTCCCGGGGCATTGGTTTCGGCAACGTGAGCATCCGCGTTAAGGGGGAGGAATTTCTCATCAGCGGAACCGCCACCGGGGCCGCGCCGGTTTTATCCCTCAATGAATACTGCCTGGTTACTTCTTTTAATATCGGGGAAAATTCGATAGTCTCTTGCGGCCCCATCCGGGCTTCCGCGGAATCCATGACTCACGGCGCGGTATACCGGGCGGTTCCCGCCGCGAACTGCGTGATCCATATTCACTCGCGGCCCATTTTTGACCGGATGCTTCGGGATCGGTATCCGGCCACGCCGGCGGAAGCGGAATACGGCACGCCGGAAATCGCCGAAGCGGCCGGGGCCTGCGCGGCGGCCCAGGAAGGCGGCGAGGGGCTGATAGTTCTCGCGGGGCATGACGAGGGGGTTATTGCCTTCGGCGCGTCGGTGGGAAGAACTTTTGCGCTGCTTGAAGAACTATATAATAGAGCCTGTCCCAGGACTAATTGACTGCTAGCTTTCCCAAAACTGAAGTTTTGGGAAAGCCTCAATCCATACGGCGTTAAAACAAACGGAGGTTAATTATGGCGATTATCGGCATTATCGGCGGCAGCGGACTGGATAACCCCGACATTTTTTCCAATCCTAAAGATGAACGGGTAACGACGCCTTACGGGGATCCGTCCTCGCCGCTAAAGCGGGGAAATATCGGCGGCGCGGAAGTGCTGCTGCTGGCCCGCCACGGGCGGGAGCATACCATCCCCCCGACACAAGTGAATTACCGGGCGAATATCGCCGCCCTCAAGGCGGCCGGTTGTACCCACATCGTGGCAAGCACGGCGGTGGGATCGCTGCGGGAGGAAATCCGCCGGGGAGACCTGGTGATCATCGACCAGTTTATTGATTTTACCAAACAGCGGAAGATGACTTACCACGAATCTTTTGAACCGCGCAATCCTGTGCACTGCGCCATGGCGGATCCCTACGACGGACGCCTGCGCGCTCTTTTAATCGACGAGTGTAAAACCCTCGGCTATCCTTTTCATGATCACGGTACGGTGATAACGATTGAGGGGCCGCGTTTCTCCACCAGGGCGGAGTCCCGAATGTTCCGCGCCTGGGGAGCGGACATTATCAACATGTCGATTGCCACGGAAACCGTTCTGGCCGGCGAGACCGGCATCCCCTACGCGGCGGTGGCGATGAGCACCGACTACGATTCCTGGCGCATGGACGAAGAGCCGGTAACCTGGGAGGCCATTGCCAAAGTCTTTGCCGAAAACGCCGCCAGAGTTACCGCCCTGCTTACCGGCATTATTCCCCGGATTTAAGAGCAAGTGCAATAATGCGGGCCGACCGGCGCTTTAGCGAACAATGCCTCAGCCAACTCAGGGCCGCAATCGCCGACGCCGGCGGGAACGAGGTGTTTGCCCTGGGCCGCCTGGACGACAAGGGCGTTGTCCGCCGGATAAGCATCACCGCGCGGGGTAACGAGGGCCAGGTGCTTGCCTGGGGCATGGAAGATATGGAAGACGGGGAAAAACCCGCCGCTCCTCCTGACGTGTTTATTCACAATCACCCTTCGGGGCTGCTCACCCCCAGCGACAACGATCTTGCCATCGCCGGAAAAGCTGCGGAAAGCGGCGTGGGGGCCTACATCGTGGACAATCCGGTGGAGCAGGTCTACGTAGTGGCCGAACCCATCCGGCGGCGCAAGCAAAAAAAGCTCAATGCGGAACGGATTATCGCGGCCCTGCTGGAGGGGGGGGATGTCGCCCGGCGGCTTCCGTCCTATGAACCGCGCCAGTCCCAGCTCGATCTAATGGCGCTGATCATCAGGGCCTTTAACGAAGACGCGCTGGCCGCGGCCGAAGCGGGTACCGGCGTAGGGAAATCCTTCGCCTACCTTCTGCCGGCCCTGCATTACGCGCTTGAAAATGACGAGCGGATTGTGATCTCCACCGCCACCATCACTTTGCAGCAGCAGCTCTTCGAGAAAGACATCCCCCTGGTGTCTTCCGCCATGCACAAAAAAGTCAAGGCGGTACTGATGAAAGGCAGGGGTAACTTCCTGTGCCGCCGCCGACTGGACGACGCTCTCCGCGAGCCTGACCTGGACGCGGCAGAACGGGACGAGATGGAGCGCCTCTCCAAATGGGCGGAAACCACCAAAACCGGCAGCCGCTCCGACCTTTCTTTTGCCCCGCCGGAAAACCTCTGGTCGCAGGTCTGTTCCGATGCGGATCTGTGCATGGGCCTGCGCTGTCCCGGGCGGGAGCGCTGCTTTGTACTTGCCCTGCGGAAAGAGGCGGCGGACGCCCGGATCATCGTGGTAAACCACCACCTGCTTTTCGCCGATCTGGCCGCCCGGCACGCCGGGGCCGGCTACAAGAGCGCCGTGGTCCTCCCCCCCTATACGCGGGTGATCATCGACGAGGCCCACACTATAGAAGCGGCGGCCACTTCCTTTTTTTCAAAGGAATTTAGCCGCCTGGGCCTGTACCGCCAGTTGGGGCGGCTGTACCGCAGCCGGGGAGTAAACCGCCGGGGCCTGCTCGTCCGGCTGGAGAGTATGCTCCCCGCCGGAAACAGGGCCGACGCCGCGGCCGAGCTTATCAAAAAAATCCGGGGCGCGATTGACGGCCTGGACGAACCGGCGCGGGAACTCTGCGGTATGGAAGGGGTGTTTCGCCTGACACCCCGGGACAGCGCCGTCATGGAAGCGGCTCTCTTTCCCCCGCTGCGGGACCTGCGCAAAAAAATCCTCAGCCTGGCGGAAATTGTCCGTAACCTTTTAGAGCAGGTCCACAACGCGGATCAGGACAACCCGGCGGTATGGGAAACGAGGGCCGTAGTCCGCCGTCTTGACGATATAGCGGGAATCTGCGCCGCTTTTCTTGAATACCGTGAGCGCCCCAACGAGGTAATGTGGATTGAAACGCGCCTCTCCGGCGGGGGGGATCCCTGGGCGGCCTTTACCCAAAGCCCCGTTGAACTTGCCGCCGATCTTAAGGCAAGTCTTTTCGCGCCCAGCAAAACCGTGGTCTCCGTTTCAGCCACCCTCACGGTAAACGGCGCGTTCAGCTACTGGGCAGGCCGCTCCGGCCTTAGCCTTGTTGAAGACCGGCCCGTTTTTTTCGGCCGCTTCCCCTCCCCTTTCCCCTACGGCAGCGCCGTGCTCCTCGCCTCCCCTGAAGAGGCGCCCCTGCCCGACGAAGAGCGCTATCAGGACTTTATCAACGCCTCGGTGGGCCGCCTTGCCGCCATTGCCGGCGGCTCGGCGCTGATCCTCTTTACTTCCTACCAATCCCTGAGGAGCGCCTACACAGCCGCCCTGCCGGACCTGGAACCGCTGGGCATCCGCTGCCTCAAACAGGGCGACGACGACCGTACGCGGCTCCTGCGCGCCTTTCTTGACGAGCAAAGCTCCGTGCTTTTTGCCACCGATTCTTTTTGGGAGGGAGTGGACGCGCCCGGCGACACCCTGCGGCTCGTGATTCTCTGCCGTCTCCCCTTCAGAAGCCCCAGCGATCCGGTCTTCGAAGCCCGCCGCGAAGCTGTGGAAAAGCGCGGCGGCAGCCCCTTTATGGACCTCTCCCTCCCCGAAGCCGTGATGAAATTCAAGCAGGGTTTCGGCCGCCTCATGCGCCGCTCGAGCGATCACGGCGTAGTAGCCGTACTGGACGGCCGCCTCACCAAAAAACGCTACGGCGCGTTTTTCCTCCGCTCTCTGCCGGAAACCAAGGTGAGCTTTTCAAATTTTGAAACGATTTTAAGGGACGCCGAGCGGTTTTTGTATTCGTGAGACGGCCGGTATTCCGCTAAAAAAGATAAAAATATAAAAAGATACTTGACAGTCGTAATAATTTGATATATATTATTATTTGACAGAGCATGATATTTACATGCCGTGTTAATTTATCTTTCATAAGCAAGGAGTCAAAGATGAAAAAAAAGATGCTTTTGCTGCCGGGAATTGTTGTTTTTCTCGGCTTTTCCTGTACCGGCCTGACGCCGGAAGATTTGGGCGTTCTGTTGAGGGACCTGCCGAAGCATAATTCAAGCCGGTACATTACCCGCCATTCCCTGCCGGAGGAGTACTTCAGGGCCGCCTACCGGGCGCTGGATGATCCTCATATCTACATCGTCCTTTCGGATACGGGGAGTCCCGCAAGCAAGATCATCGGGCTTTTTACGGCGTCGCCGTATAACCACATATCCCTGGCCTTTGATCCGGCGCTGGAAACACTGGTGAGTTATAACGGGGGTAACGGAGCCTCCCTCCCCGGTCTTAACCGCGAGCGGCCTGAACACTTAAACCGGAAACCGGACGCGGCTTTGGTGGTATTCCGGCTCAGGACCGCGCCGGGGCAAAAAGAGGCGCTCATCAACCGTATTACGGCAATAAACCGGGAGGGCAGCTCCTATAACCTTCTGGGCCTCCTCAGCAAAAAGTCAAAGCTGCCCAACATCATGTTCTGTTCCCAGTTCGTGTATACTCTTCTCGACGAAGCCGGGGCATCATATTTTGACAAGGAAAAGGGAGATGTACGGCCCATGGATTTTATCAGGCTGGCAGGGAGAAGCCCTCTGGAATTTGCCGGGAAAATATCCTTCAATTCTCCCAATTCTTCGGACAGCCGCTACGGAGCGGCGAATTTTGGCATGAACGGCGTAAAAAATTTTTCGCCAAACTCTTGACAGTCGTAGTATTACGGTGTATAATTTAGTTTGACAGGGTGGAGAAATGAAACAGCGTTCGCGTCTTATTATGAGGGCTGTGGGGATTGTGCTCATCCTTATCGGGGCGATTGGGGTCATCGCTCTCTATCTTTAGGACAAAAGCCAGACCCGCCGCAGAGAGTGGACAAGGAGGCGGCATGGAGCCGAAATTATCATCTGACGTGCTTCGGGGACATACGGACACCATCGTTCTCAGCATTCTTCAGCATGGGGACGCTTACGGTTTTGAAATTTACAACACAATTCTAAACCGTACCGGAGAGCAGTATGAGTTAAAGGAAACAACCCTGTATTCCAGTTACAAGCGGCTGGAACACGAGGGCTGTATCAGCTCCTATTGGGGGGATGAAACCCAGGGAGCACGGCGGCGGTACTACCGTATCACCGATAAGGGCCGGGAACAGTACCGGCAGAACCTTCGGGACTGGGAATTTACCCAGAAAATTCTCAGCAAACTTTTAGGAGATGAATAATGGAAACCAAGAATTTTGTGGATCGTTTGTTTTCCGAATACGAGGAAACCGCGGACCTTCGGGACTTTAAGGAAGAACTCTTGTCCAACCTGGAAGACCGCATAGCGCACCTTGCCGCGGGGGGACTCGACGAAAAAGCGGCCTTTGAAAAAGCCTCAGGGGAACTGGGGGATATTTCCGCGCTGGCGGACGAGATAAGCCTCAAGAAAAAGCAGGAAGTTTTGCAGGAGGCCTATATCGGGATGCGGAAGTACCTCAAGCCGGCGCGGGTGGCCTTTTACGTCGTCACCGGGGCGGTTTTATTCCTCGGCGTTGTGCTTGCGGCGGTGGTCTTCTTCACCGGCGAGGACCAGTCCGCGTTTGAGGCGTTCTGGGAGCCGAACAAAAAACTCGTCCGCGCGCTGGGCGTCCTTCTGAGCTTTATCCCCGTTACGGCGGCGGCCTTTACCTTTCTGGGCGTTACCCAGGAGACCGGCTCACGGTATCCCCTTTCGGCAAAGCGCGGTATCTGGTACGCATTGGCCGCGGCGGCGCTGGGCGGCGGCCTCCTCTGTTCCCCGCTCACTTACTTTGCCACAGACCGGGGGCTTATGGAGGCCGTCGCCACCCTCATTCCCTTTTTCATTCCCGGCCTTGCCCTGCTTATCTTCCTCATCCTTACCGAAAAGGACTGCCGAAAACCCTGGGTTAAGGCCCGGTCTGAAAAAGAGGCCCAGGCAAGCCGCGAGATGTGGAACGATCCCGTTACCGCGGCCCGCTTCGGCATGTCCTCCGGCGCGATATGGATCTTCGCTGTGGGTCTGTTCATACTCTTCGGCTTTCTCCTCGGTTTTCATGTTTCCTGGCTGGTCTTTATCTTCGCCGTGGCCGTGCAGCTTGCCGTCCAGAGCGTGATGATGAAAGGTAAATCGTAAGAAAAGGAATATTATATGATAAAGACAACAATTCGTATCGCGGCGGCGGCGCTGGTTTTCCTCTCGGGCGCGGCGCAGGCGGTTCACGCACAGGAAGACATTCCGCTGGTGAACACGCAAAGCGTCAACATGGAGGGAGTGAACAACCTTTCCATAAACTGCGCCTCAGATTCCGTGATCATTCGGGAAAGTGAAACAAACACGCTTACCGTTCACGAATACATGAGCAAAGACCGCCAGCGCTACTACGCGAAGATCTCCCGCTCTTCGGATTCGCTGCATATCGGCACGGGCAAGCGGCCTTTGTGGCCCTGGTCATGGAAGGCCAGGAGGGAAATCGCCATTCCCCGCTCTTTCAGGGGGAACCTGCGGATTTCCAATTCCAGCGGCAGCCTGTCCGCCGGGACGGATTTTTCCGATTATCAAACGATCGATATACATGTCTCTTCAGGCTCGGTGATCCTGTCCCGCGTTTCAGCGCGAACTGTTTCGCTCAGGGTTTCAAGCGGCGACCTGGAGATTTCAGGTGTCAGGGGGGAGACGTCATTCGTCAGCGTTTCAAGCGGCCGCCTGAGCGTCGCCACGATTGCGGGCGGGGAGCACGGTCTCAAGCTCTCAAGCGGCCGCATCCGGATCGGCGCTCTTGAAGGGACGGCCGCCGTCAAGGTAAGCAGCGGAAACTTCGCCCTTGAACGGGCGCGAGGCCGCCTGGACGCGGATGTTTCAAGCGGCAGCCTTACCGTGGGGGCTTTTTCCGGCGAAGGCAGCGTCAAGGTAAGCAGCGGGAACGTCAGTCTCGACATACGGGAGCTTTCAGGCGATCTGCGCTTTGACGTCTCAAGCGGCGGCATCGACGTCATGATGCCGCCGGGGCTTTCGTTTAACCTGGACGCGCTTACGAACAGCGGCAGTGTACGGATAAACGAAAACGGGGCGGAGGTCCTGAGTGCGGGGGGGAAAAGCACTGTTTTCCGCCCCATCGGCCCTTCCCCGGAGTGGACCGTCTACGCCCGCCTCAGTTCGGGGAACCTCGTTATTAACCGGAGATGAGGAGCGCTGTGCCGGGCGCAGCCGCCTCATCTTTCCGCTTTCTTTTCAAAGTGGGAGAATTCCATGCTGAAGCCCGCCCGGCCCTGGCTGACGCTGCGCAGCGAGGTCATAAAGCCGAACATTTTCGCCATGGGCGCGTGGGCTTTGATCTCGTCAATTTCGGTTTTTAGGTTCATGCTTAAGACCTGGCCGCCGCGCTGGGTTACGAGGCTCATCACCTCGCCGACAAACTCGTGGGGGCTGGCAAGGTCAACCGCCATGATCGGCTCCAGCAGTATGGGAGAGGCGGCGCGGCAGGCTTCGTCAAAGGCCATGCTGGCGCAGGCCTCAAAGGCGAATTCGGTACCGGTAAGCTCGGAGTATCGCACGTCAATGAGCGTCGCTTGTATGTCGATGCAGGGATAGCCCATCACAATGCCCGAAGCGAACGCGCCGTTGACGCCGCGCTCCACGGCGTCGAGGATTTCCTCCGGTACAGCATTTTTGCCGCCGGCAGCGGCCGCGCGGATATACCGGTTTCCCGAACCGCGCTCCGCCGGCTCCACCCGCAGCGTCAGGGCCGCGGCGTTTTCCCTGCCGGCGATAAGGCGCGAGAAACTTTCGACACGCTCGGCGGCGCGGCTAATCGATTCGCGGTACGTTACCTGGGGGTTGCCCGCTTTCGCGCTGAGCTTGTACTCCTTGAGTATGCGCGTGATAAGTATATCAAGGTGCAGCTCGCCCATGCCGGAGATGATGAGCTGGCCGGTTTCCTCGTTTTCCCTGGTGGTGAAGGTAGGGTCTTCTTTCGAGAGCAAAGCGAGGACGCTTTTGAGTTTTTCCCGCTCGGAAATGGTTTTCGGCTCAATGGAAACGGAAATGACCGGCTCGGGGAACCGCATTTTTTCCAGCAGGATCTGATAGCCTTCGCTGCCGATGGTGTCGCCGGTCTGGGCCAGCTTCATCCCGATAATTACGCCGATATCCCCGGCGGCAAGCTCGTCCATCGGCTCAGACTTGTTTGAGTGCATCCTGAGTATCCGGTTCACCCGTTCCCGCTTCTTCTTTCCCACGTTGAACACCACGCCGCCCGGTTTAAGGACGCCTGAATACATCCTGACATAGCAGAGACTTCCCGCCTCGCGGTCGTTTTGAATCTTGAAAACCAGTCCCAGGGGCTGGGCCCTGGGGTCGCAGGGGATTTGAATCTCCGTTTCTTTTTTAAGGTGATGCCCAACGGCCGGCGGCGTCTCGTCCGGCGCGGGGAGATAGTCGACAATCGCGTCGATCAGCGGCTGCACGCCCATGTTGCGGCGGGAAGCGCCGGCAAGCATGGGGAGAAGCATCCGGCCCAGCGCGGCGCGGCGCAGCTCAGTGCGGATAAGGGGGGCGTCGAGTTCCTCGCCGGACAAATACTTTTCGGTTACGGCGTCGGACACGCTGGACAGGGCGTCGATGAGTTTTTCCCTCCATTCGCGGGCGATTTTTTCCCGCTCCGGGGCCACCGGGGAAAAAATCACGCGCTCGCCTTCAGTCGCCGCGTCCCAGCGGATTTCCTTCATTTCAATCAGGTCGATAACGCCCTCAAAGCTCCCTTCTTTCCCGATGGGAATTTGCAGCGCCGCCGCCGGCGCGCCGAGTTTTTTTTTCACGTCCTCAAGGACAAAGTAAAAATCCGCGCCGACACGGTCCATTTTGTTTACGTAGCCCACACAGGGCACGCGGTAGCGCCGGGCCTGCCGCCACACCGTTTCGGTCTGCGGCTCCACGCCCCTGACCGCGTCGAAAATGGCGACCGCGCCGTCCAGCACCCGCAGGGAGCGCTCCACCTCGGCGGTAAAGTCCACGTGGCCCGGGGTGTCGATAATGTTGATCTGGTGGTCTTTCCAGTAGGTCGTGGTGGCGGCACTCTGGATGGTAATTCCCCGCTGCTGCTCCTGCTCCATCCAGTCCATTATCGCCTCGCCGTCGTCAACCTCCCCTATCCGGTGGCTTTTGCCGGTGTAATAGAGAATCCGTTCGGTAGTGGTTGTCTTACCGGCGTCAATGTGGGCCATGATACCGATATTGCGCATGGTGTGTAACATTGGTTTATTCTACCCGAAAAACCGGATAAACGCAATGAACGCGCCGCTTTTTCCCAGGGCATCGGCGTTCATTACTTGCAACCGGGAGATACAAACCGGGGAAAGACGGGAAGCCGCTCAGCAGAGACACTGAGCCGCTCAGCAGAGACACTGAGCCGCTCAGCAGAGACGCTGAGCCGCTCAGCAGAGAAGCTGAGTTGTTCAGCAGAGAAGCTGAGTCACTCAGCAGAGAAGCTGAGTTGTTCAGCAGAGAAGCTGAGTTGTTCAGCAGAGAAGCTGAGTTGTTCAGCAGAGAAGCTGAGCCGCTCAGCAGAGAAGCTGAGCCGCTCACAAAAGACAGTGAATCATTTCCCGTCTGTGGCGAGCGGCCCTCCCCGGCGCGGTCCTGCCGGGCGCCGGCAGGACCGCGTCTTTCATATATAGCGCGGCAAGCCCCATTATAATCCCCAGGCGCAACAGGCCCTATGCAAGCGGCGGGACGGCCTCCGTTTCCCAGCTTCCCCGGCGGTCCGCGGCGTCGTTGTTTCCGGGACGGCGGGGGCCGAGGGTTTTTGCGAGCAGCGCGAGAAACGCCTCCCGGCCGAGCGCCTCAGCGCCGAGGCTGTGCAGGTGGCCCGTGGGAACCTGGCAGTCAATGAAG
>JAISYA010000171.1 GCA_031270205.1 Treponema sp. | reverse complement strand
TGAGCCGTATGAGGGGAAACTCTCACCTACGGTTTTAGGCGTGAAGGGGCGGACAATCCGCCCTGACCCGGCCGACAGCAATGCCGGCAAGTTTTTGCGACACAAGTTTTTGCTCCCCTTGGCAGGGAAAACTACTCTATGGTATATTTATGCTATATGCGTTTTTTTATGAGCCGCCGGAAAGCCGCCAGGCTTATTTTTATTATTGGTCTGTTCCTCATGCTTCTGGGCAGCGCCTTTCTGCTGGGATCCCTTATGGAAATTTCCCACACCTTTGTGCTGGTTTCGTTCTTTTTTGTGATTATGGGCGTCGGCTGCGCCGTACTGGCGATAAAACTCAATAAACGTTCCCTGTACCTTTTTTTCGCGGCTTTTTTCCTGCAGGTGGGCCTTTTTCTCTTTCTTTCCGCCCTGAACATTATTCCGCTCGCGTTTTCCCGCGCGTGGCCGCTGCTTTCGATTTTTTCAGGGGCAGCCCTGCTCCCCACCGGTTGGCACCGCCACGGGACCTTCCGCGTCAGATATCTGGTGCTGTCCTTCGCTTTTATCCTCCTCGGATCGATGCTGCTGGTCTTTTCCCTGGACCTAGTCAGTTTTTCCCTGGCGCAGTTTGTAAGGAGCTGGTGGCCCCTGCTGGTGGTAATGGCGGGGCTTACCCTGATACTTATTTCCCTCAGCACCCAGCCTTCCGCGGAACCTAAACGGTGATACCCAGGCTCCGGCTGCTCTTTTTTTTGCTTCCGACCGTTGTTCAAGCCCTTGTTTCCTGTAGTTCCCCGCCGCCGGCGCGGGAGACCCCGCTTCCGGTCGAGGTTCCCCGGCCGGACGGGGGACAGAACGATAATCCGGCTCAGAGCGCGGGTATGGGCGTTGCCGATGAGATTCGGAGCTTAACCGAAACGGGAGTGCTTTTACGGATGCTACAGGCTCTGGAACTTATCAGAAGCCGGAATCTGGGCGCGTCTGAGTTCGGCCGGGTGATGAATGGAGTGAACGCCGCCTTTATCAGGCGGATTTACCCAGACGCCGGCGCGGCTCTTCCCACCGCGGACCTTCCCCAGACCCACGTGTACGCCCGGATTTTACGGGAGGCGGAGCGGGGCAATTACACGGCGCCTCCCGCCGCTTCCATCGACTTCCTGGAACACGTGCTGCCTTTTCTGGCCCTGCTTGACGCGGAAACCCGGCAGGAACGGCTCCTTGCGGCATTGCCGGATCTGGAAAAAGCCGGAAGACTGCGTCCCGATTCGGTGCTGGTTCCCTATTTTTCAGGTATCGTGTTTGAACGGGCGGGACGGCCCCAGGAGGCTGAGGCGGCCTACACCGAGGCGTACCGTATTTCGCGGGAATGTTACTCCGCCATGCTCGGCCTTGTCCGGGTGATGACCAACACGGGCAGGAAGCAGCAGGCCCTGGCGCTGCTTGCGGAGTTGGCCGTCAGCCACCCGGACAATATGGAAATCAAGCGGCAGCTTGCCGCCGCCTATTACGAAAACAGGGACTGGCTGCGGGCGGAACCGGCGGTGGCGGAAATCCTCCGGCATGACAGCCGCAGCGGGGACTTTATCCTGATGCGCGCCCACATCCTGATAGAACTGGGCCGCTTTGCCCAGGCCCAGGCGCCGCTTGACCTCTATGCTTCGATCAGCCCGAATAACCGGCTGTACCTGTTCCTGCGGGCCAGGCTGCAGGCCGAAGGCTACCGCAACCGGGACTCCGCCCTCAATTACCTTCGTTCCATACTCCGCGTCTCCCCTGGCGATGAAGAAGCCCTGGCCTACGCCGCCCGCCTCCTCATGGAATCCCCCCGGCCAACGGATGAGGCCGAGGGCCGGGAACTGCTTGGCCGTCTCCTGAGCGCCCCTTCTCCTTCGCTTCCGGTGCTGAGCCTTGCCCTGCGGGACGCCATTCGGCGGGAAAAATGGCAGGAAGCTCAGGACTATGTAAACCGCCTGCTGCGGGGACGCCGTTCATCCCAGGACCTGCTTGACGCCTATACGGTGGAAGTCGGCCTGGGAAACAAGACTCGCGCCCTGACCTACGCGCGGGAAGTCTATGAACGGGACAGCTCCAATGACGAGAGCGCCGCGGTCTATATCGCCGCCCTCATCGACAGCGGCCGGAAGGAAGAGGCCGGCAGAATGATCGAAAGCCGCCTTTCGGTCCAGGGCGGGGGGCAGGCCAAAAGCCGCTATTATTACCTGCGCAGCCGCCTCCGCGCCAATGAGGAAACAGCCCTGGGCGATCTTCGCTCCAGCCTCTTTGAGGACCCCCGCAACCTCGACGCCCTAATCGCCATGTTTGAAATTTACCACCGCCGCAAGGATGAACGCCGGGCGCTGTACTACCTCAAACAGGCCCTTGCCATAGCCCCGGACAACCCCCGTCTTAAGCGCTACGAGCAGGAATACGGCGCGAATTAGCGCGAAACAGGGCAAAAGCATTTACTTCCAATTGCGGAAAAATCACCGAAATTGAAGAATGTATAACCACGAATATTGCGTAACTAGAGCCTGTTCCAAAACCGTGCGCGTTAGCGCACTGTCATTAAGGAACAGGCTCAAGAAATTGCTTCAATTTCCGAAATATAGTACAATAGTGGCATGACAATCGGTGAAAAACCCGCGGTGATTTCCGAAACGGATTCTTTTATCTCCGTGGTGGACCGGGCCTGTGAGCGGCTTATGGACCGGCAGGCTCGTTATTCCTTACAGAAGATTCACGAAATGGAAGAATACCTGGCCGGACTGGAGCGGGAATTGGACGAATTGCTGTTCCAAAAAGAGGGAAAGGGATGAAAAACCGTCAAGTGTACTGTACCGTTTTCGGCCTCCTGCTCTGTCTGTCCACGGCCGCCGCCGCCCCGGCCCGGTTCAGTTTTGGCGGCCTTGACCTCTCCGATGACAATCGGCTGCTGTTCCGCGCCGATTCCGGGGGCGGACGGCAGTCGGTCTTTGTGTCCCGGCTCACCGATTTGGCGCTACAGCAGGTGACCGCCTTCCCTGAACAGATGGAACTGCTGGAAAACGGCCGCACCCTGCTGGTACGAAACAGTTTCAGCACGGTAAAGATTTCCGTGTCGGGAAGCCTGCCGCAGATGCTCCCCGGCTTTCCCGCTTTTGCCGCCGGAAACGTCCCGGCGGACGGCAGTTCAGGAGCGGCCGCCTCCGCCGACGGCCGCTGGATTCTCTACATTGAACCTACCGGTCCCGCCTACGGCGACCTGATACTGCTTGATTTAAACGGCGGCGCGAAACGGACAATCAGCCGGAAAGTGGAACTGCCCGCCGGAAATTTTCCCGCCACATGGAGCCCAGACTCGCGGCTTTTTGTATACGCCAGAGGGGGGAGGCTGTACTACTATTCCCTGGGCTATATCGCCTCCGAGCCGGTGGATGAACGTTACCGGCAGATTGGCGAAGGGGGGATTAGCGCCCTGCGCTGGAACCAACTGGGCGATTTGTTTTATTTCAAGAGAAACACCCTGTACCGCGTGCGGAGTCCTGAACTGTATACAAGAACCATCTATGGGGATTTTCTTTCAATCGGCTCGGTGGCGGGAAGCCTTCCCCTGGGTTTCGATCCCCATTTTGATTCCTTCCGGGTAGCGCCGGATTCCCGTTCTATTCTTTTGCTGAAAGGCGGGAAAAATATTTTTTACTATCCCCTGGGCGATTCAGGCGCCGCGTCCGCCGATTCCCTGCTTCCCTATGTGATGATTCCCGGCGGCGCTTATGACGTAAAAGTACTTTGGTCTCCCTCAGGACTGGTTACCGTTATCGCTTCGGTACTGGAAGGAAACAAGACCATGACCTGGCGTTTCGATACTGCGGGAAAAACAGCGGCGGCCTTTGCGCCGCTAAAACCCCCTCCTTCCTCCCAATGCGCCCTTTCCCCTGACGGGAGCAGGGTTCTGTTTTGGGGGGAAGAGGGCCTTGCACTCTGGGACTATATTAGCTGGCAGCCCATAGAGACCGTGGACTGGGCGCCGGTATATTCCTGCGTCTGGCTTAACAACGGGGAGTACATCGCCGGCAACGGCCAGCGGATTGAACGCATAAGCCTTTCCGGTCAGCGGCGGCTGGTCTGCCTCTCCAACGCCGAGGAATACTGCTTTGAGCTGGCCGGTGAAAATCCCCGCATGCTGGCGCAGAACGGAGGCGACTGGTTTGCCAGCGACGGCAAAAGCCCCTGGGCCAGGGTTGTCGATCCCCGCCGCCGTCCCGCCTCCCAGGTTTCGGGCCGTTACCGGGTATATCTCGAAGGCCGGAGCGCCGGTCCCTACGAAAACATTCCCATGATCCGCAACGTCACCTCGGTGGGCACCGCCTCCCTGCTGCCCGCGGCCGCTTCTCAGGAAACCGGCCAGAGCGCGAAGGCCGCCGGCGGCCAAAAAATCGCCCTGTGCTTTGACGTTTACGACGACGACGCGGGCCTTCCCCGCACTCTGGACGCCCTGCGCCGTTTCGGGGTCAAGGCCACTTTTTTCCTGAGCGGCGATTTTATCCGCCGCCACCCCGGCTCCGCCGCCGCCATCGCCGAAGCCGGCCACGAAGCGGCGTCCCTCTTTTACGCCCCCATCGATCTGGCCGATTCCCGTTACCGCGTCAGCGACGACTACATCGCCCAGGGCCTTGCCCGCAATGAAGATGAATTCTACAGGGCTACCGGCAGGGAACTCAGCCTCATCTGGCATCCCCCCTTTCACCGAAGTTCCCCGGAGATCGGCGCCGCCGCCGCCAAGGCCGGCTATCTTACCGCGGTCCGCGGCCTGGACCCCATGGATTGGTTAAGCCGCGAAGAGGCGGAACGGCTTGGTGTGCGGATGTACACCGCCTCGGAGATGATCGAACGGATCATCGCGGACAAAAAATCCGGCGACATTATTCCCATACGCCTCGGCCTGCTTTCAGGCGGCAGCGACGACTATCTTTTCCTCCATATTGAGGTGTTGCTGGACGCGCTGATCCGCAGCGGCTGCGACATAGTGCCCGTTTCAGCGATTATCGGAGCCGGCAGGTAAAGCGAGCGCGGAAATTCAGGGATCATTATTTGAAAACGAAGCGTATTTAACTCAGCAGCTGATAACATACATAGGGAATAAAAGGTCTTTATTGGATTTTATCGGAGCGGGGCTTGGAAAAATTCAAAAAAAGTTAAATAAAAAGAAACTGGCAGTGTTTGATGTTTTCAGCGGTTCAGGTATTGCCGCACGTTTTTTCAAACAGTATTGTGAATTGTTAATTGTAAACGATCTTGAAAAATATTCGACCGTTATAAATCAATGCTATTTATCAAATCAAAGTGATTTGGATATACCCGCATTGAAACACTGTTATAATCAAATAAGCGCCCGTTTATCAAATAACAAATTAAAAAAAGGCGTAATATCGGAATTATACGCGCCGAAAAATGAAAGCGATATAAAACCGGAAGACCGGGTTTTTTATACCCCCAGAAACGCCATGTACATTGATACCGCAAGACAGTTGATTGGGGAAATACCGCAAATTTATCAAAAATATTTTATCGCGCCGTTATTGTCAGAGGCTTCAATACACGCGAATACATCCGGCGTATTTAAAGGTTTTTATAAAAACAAAGAAACCGGAATCGGCCAGTTTGGAGGAAAAAACCGGGACGCGCTGTTTAGAATTACAGGCAACATAGAATTGCCTTTTCCGGTATTCAGCAATTTCAACTCCGCCGTATTGGTTTATAACGGAGATTCGAATAAAATTATTAATGATGTACCCGAAGTCGACATTGCGTATCTGGATCCCCCGTATAATCAGCACCCCTACGGTTCTAATTATTTTATGCTTAATGTAATACTTGATTACAAATACCTTGATCATATCAGTAGAATTTCCGGTATCCCTGAAAACTGGAACCAATCAAATTACAACAAAAAAAAATTCGCTTTATCCGCCTTGACCGAACTGGTTATGAATATCAAGGCAAAATATGTTTTAATATCCTTTAATTCAGAAGGATTTATCAATATCGATGAAATGAAAAACATGTTACATAAAATGGGAAAAGTCGAAATAATGGAAACAAAGTACAACACGTTCAGGGGCGCAAGAAATTTAAATACCCGTGAAATTCATGTAAAGGAATATTTGTATCTGCTGGAGAAATGATTCTTGATCTCGTTGGGCGCAATGTTTCATTCCGTCCCGCATTTGACAACAAATTTTGAAGTGAAAGACGGGCCTTCGGCGGCTCTGCCGCCGAATTGAGATACGTTCTGCCCTATCTCTGTCCGTAATACGCGTCAGGCCCGTGTTTGCGTTCCCAATGTTTTTTGATGATGTGCGCGGGCAGCGGTTTTGCCAGCGGATCAAGGCTTAGGGTCAGGAGCGCCATTTTGCAGACCTCTTCCAAAACCGCGCCGTGGTACACTGACTGGGCGGCGCTGCCGCCCCACGTAAAAGGCCCGTGTCCCGCTACCAGTACCATGTTTATATACGCCGGATTGAGACCTCGCTTTTTGAAAGTCTCCACGATGAGGTTTCCCGTCTCAAGTTCATAATTGTTTTTGACCGCCTCGGGACTCATGAAGTCGGTACAGGGAACTTCTTCCGTTCCGTGATCCGCGTGGGTAGTGCCGTAAACCGGAACGGATCTCCGGGCCTGGGCCCAGGCAACCGCATAAGGCGAATGAGTGTGGGTAATGCCCCGGATACCGGAAAATTCCCGGTACAATACCTGGTGGGTTTTCGTGTCCGACGAGGGATTCAACGCGCCCTCAACAGTTTTTCCGTCCAGATCAACCACTACCATTGATTCGGGACTCAGTTTGTCGTAGGGAACCCCTGAAGGTTTTATGGCAAAGACCCCCTTGTCCGGATCAAGGGCGGAGGAGTTGCCCCATGTGTAAATGGCAAGGTTCTGCCGGTTGATTTCAAGATTCGCTTCAAATGCTTCTTCCCGCAGGTTTTTATACTCCATAGCGAGCGTGTTACCTCTCTTATTTCAAATGTTTCACGGCGGCCTGTTCAATATTGAGTCCCGCCGTATAGCGTTCCATGAATTTCCTGAAACCCTGTACGTCTTTCGGGTCGGGGTCAACTTTCTCGCCCGTTTTTCCCGCAAACACTTTTTCCGCCAGAAATTGTTCCAGCGGCGTTTTCCGCTCCTGCAGCATATAGGCGGCGAGGAGCGCGATGCCCCATGCCCCGCCTTCGCCCGCGGATTCCATTACCGCCACCGGCGTATTGAGCGCGGCGGCCATCAGGCGCTGGCCCACGCCTTTGGTTTTGAACAGGCCGCCGTGTCCGAGGAGGCTCTCAACGCGCACATGCTCTTTTTCGGTAAGGATATCCATGCCGAGTTTCAGGGTACCCATGGTGGAAAAAAGGACGGCCCGCATGAAGTTGGCCAAAGTGAAATTGCTGTCCGGCAGACGGGCAAACAGGGGACGGCCCTGCTCAATACCGGTAAGAGGTTCACCCGCGTAATAATTATATGAAAGAAGCCCGCCGCAGTCGTCTTCGCCTTCCAGGGCTTTGAAATACAGGGCGTCGTACAGGGCCGCTCTGTCAATTTTCGCCCCGGTCAGGTCCGCCATCTCCTTAAACAATTTAACCCATGCGTCAAGATCGGTAGTGCAATTGTTGCAATGAACCATGGCTACCGGCCTGCCCGAAGGCGTAACGACCATATCAATTTCCGTGTACAGTTTTGACAGCTCTTTTTCCAGCACAATCATCGCGAATACCGATGTACCCGCCGAGATATTGCCGGTCCGCTCCGCCACGCTGTTAGTCGCGACCATGCCCGTACCCGCGTCGCCTTCCGGCGGACAGAGGGGAATGCCCGCCTGCAGGCGGCCGCCCGGATCAAGCAGTTTCGCCCCTTCTTCCGTGAGCGCGCCGGCGTTTTCCCCCGCGCTTAAAACCGAAGGAAGAATATCGCCGGTTTTCCACCCAAACCCCAGCGGGCTTACAAGCTCGTCGAATTGCCGCAACATTCGGGAATTGTAGCCGTTGACCGTACTGTCGATGGGAAACACGCCGGAAGCGTCATCAAGGCCGAGGACTTTTTTGCCGGTGAGTTTCCAGTGCACGTAACCCGCGAGTGTGGTCAAAAACGAGATGTCTTTTACATGCGGCTCTTTGTTCAAAATTGCCTGGTACAGATGGGCAATGTTCCAGCGCAGGGGAATATTGAACTGAAATTTTCCGGTAAGCTCCGCAGCCGCCTTTTCCGTTGTGGTATTGCGCCAGGTGCGGAAGGGAACGAGCTGTCTGCCCTCTTTATCAAAAACCAGATATCCGTGCATCATGGCGGAAACGCCGATGGCGCCCGTCTTTATCAAGGGTACGCCGTAGCGGCTTTGCACGTCATCCGCCAATTTCCGAAAACTGGCCTGCAAGCCTGTCCACACATCATCCAGGTGGTAGGTCCAAATACCGTCTTCCAAACGGTTTTCCCATTCAAAGCCGCCCGAAGCGATAGGCGCGCACTGTTCGTCTATCAATACCGCCTTGATGCGGGTAGACCCCAATTCAATCCCCAGACTCGTTTTTCCTTCATTGACAGCCTGCTTTGCATCCATAACTTTCCCGCCTTACAGAAAGATTATAGCGGGGACAGGCCCCGCCAGGGTTCATTCCTCGTCGTTTTCCTCCACCTCTACCTCGGCGGTAAATTCATCCGTCGAGGATTCGGCTTCCGCGACGGCGATGGCCTCAAGCCTGCGTTTTTCGAGTATCTCGTGCATATATTCGTCCATGTCCTGCCTGTCCTCGTCGTACAGTTTGATGTGCCGGTAGCGTTTCATGCCCGTACCCGCCGGTATCGGATGACCGATGATGATGTTTTCCTTGAGCCCCCGCAGGTAGTCGGTGGAACCGGCAATGGCGGCGTTGGTGAGCACCCTGGTAGTTTCCTGGAAACTCGCCGCGGACAGGAACGAATCGATGTTAAGCGACGCCTTGGTAATACCCTGGAACAGGGGCTGGGCAACGGCGGGCTGCCCGCCTTCGGCGATGACCCTGTCGTTTTCCTCGTGAAAACGGTACTTGTCCACCATTTGACCGTAGATGAACTTTGTGTCGCCCACGGAACGGATCTCAACCTTCCGCAGCATCTGCCTGACAATAACGCCGATATGTTTGTCGTTAATCGAAACGCCCTGCAGACGGTACACCTGCTGTATCTCGTCCATCAGGTAGCGCTGCAATGTACCTTCACCCAGGATGTGGAGTACGTCATGGGGATCGGTTAATCCTACGCAAAGGGCTTCCCCGGCTTCCACGGTATCGCCGTCCCGCACCAGCAGCCGTTTGGTCATGGGGATAAGGTGGGGATATTCCTTGCCGAATGCGTCCTCGACAGTGACTTTCCGTTTGCCTTTGGCAATGCCCCGGAAATACACGGTTCCCGAAACCTGGGCAAGTACCGCCGGGCTTTTGGGTTTACGGGCTTCAAAAAGCTCGCTGACACGGGGAAGGCCGGAAGTAATGTCCATGGCCTTGGCGGATTCTTTCAATGTTTTTGCGATGGTTCTTCCGGCGTTGATCTTCTCTCCCTCATCAACCTGAATGTAAGCGCCGCCGGGCAGGAAGTAAGAGGCCACTTCATTATCGCCCTCGTCAACAATGTATATTCTGGGCTGCTTGCTTTCAAGCTGGAACTCGGTGATTTGTTTCTCGATATTCCCCGTTTCCATGTTGATGTCCTCTTTGAGGGTGGTTCCGGAGATGATGTCCTCGTATTTAACGATCCCGCCCTTCTCGGCGATGATCGGGTCGGAGAACGGATCGAAAGTGGCGATTGTTTTTTCAGCCTCCACAACGGTTCCTTTCCTTACCACGAATTCGGAGCCGTTTCTGATTTCAATTTTCTGTTCCTGGCCAATAAGGTAGAGGGTCTTTAAGTTGCCTTCGGGACTTTTCAGGATCATGGCGTAGGCGATCTCCGGTGAAAGGATATCCTTGTCGCCGCGTTTGATAATCGCGTCGCCCCGGTTAATCCGTTTGCCGTCCTCTGCCAGCAGTTTGTCGGAGGGTTCCAGTTTGTATTCCTTCATTACCTTGTTGACTACCGCGTGTCCCTTACGGGTAAAGAGCCAGCGGCCGTCGGAAAGTTCCACGTGGGCGCCGGACACTTCCCGAATATACACCGGATACTTGAGGAATGTCCGGTTTTCTTCGCTCACTTTGGTAGCGACGCCGCCGATGTGGAAAGTCCGCATGGTAAGCTGGGTACCCGGCTGGCCGATGGACTGGGCGGCTATGGTTCCTACCGCCTCGCCGATGTCCACCGAGCGGTTGGTGGCAAGATTGCGGCCGTAACACCTGCGGCAGACGCCGTGCTTGGCTTCGCAGGTCAGAACCGTCCTGATCCGCACTGTCTCAACCCCGGCGTCGTCGATCTGCGCGGCAATCGCCTCGGTTATTTCCTCATTCACGTCGATGATCAGTTCCCCGGTGATGGGATGCCGCACCCGTTCCAGGGTATAACGGCCTACAATACGGTCGCTCAGCGGCTCAACGATATCCTCGCCGTCCTTGATCGCCGAATAGGAAATTCCGTTAATCGTACCGCAGTCGTCCTCGTTTACCACCACGTCCTGGGCAATGTCAACGAGACGCCGCGTAAGGTAACCCGCCTCGGCGGTTTTGAGGGCGGTATCCGAAAGCCCCTTCCGGGCGCCGTTGGTGGAGATGAAAAATTCAATAACCGAAAGCCCTTCCTTGAAGTTGGAGCGAATGGGCAGCTCGATGATTTCCCCCTTGGGTTTTGCCATGAGGCCCCGCATGCCGGCAAGCTGACGTATCTGGTTACGGCTTCCGCGCGCGCCGGAGTTGGCCATCATGTAAATTGAGTTAAAGCCGTCCCGGTCCGCTTCCAGGGTTTTCATCATGATGTTGGTCAAATCCTCATTGGTCTTTGTCCAGACATCGACGACATTGTTGTGGCGTTCTTCCTGGGTGATAAGACCCATGCTGTACTGTTTCTGAATCGATTCAACCTGCCTGTTGGCCTTGTCGATCATCTCGGTTTTTTCCCTGGGAACCACAATGTCATCAACGCCAATGGTAGCTCCGAAGACTGTCGCGTAACGGTAGCCGGTGGACTTGATGGCGTCCAACATGTTTACTGTGGTCCAGGAACCTTTCTCGTTGAACACATGCTCAATCAGGGCGCGCAGCTCTTTGTCTTTAAGTTCGTAATTAACAAAGGGAATCTCGGGCGGCAGTTCCTCGTTAAACACCAGCCGTCCGGCGCTGGTCTCAATGGTCCCGTCTTCCCCGGGCTTGGCTTCCCGCCCCACCTTGTCCCAGACGGGGAACTTCGTGGGCTTTACCCGGATCAGGGCCTCCCAGTCCAGGGACTTGCTTTCCACCGCCATAAGAATCTCTTCCATGGAGGAATAACAGGGAACCCTGTCCTTTGTTTCCGGCCTGGAAGAACCGGGCCGCTTGGCGTTCGGCTTGATCCTGGTAAGGAAGTTGATCCCCAATACCATGTCCTGGGAGGGGAACACAATGGTTTTGCCGTTGGCGGGGTTGAGGAGATTCCTCGCCGAGAGCATCAGCGTCCAGCATTCCATTTGGGACGCCTGGGTAAGCGGCACGTGAACCGCCATCTGGTCGCCGTCAAAGTCGGCGTTAAAGGCGTGGCAAACCAGGGGGTGGAGCCTGATGGCTTTCCCTTCCACCAAGACCGGCTCAAAGGCCTGAATGCCCAGCCGGTGCAGGGTAGGCGCGCGGTTGAGAAGCACCGGATGTTCCTTCACCACCTCGTCAAGAATGGCGAATATCTCCGGCGTTTCCGCCTCCACCAGCATCTTGGCCTTTTTGATATTGTAAACCACGTCCTTGTCAACGAGCTTTTTCATGATGAAGGGCTTGAAAAGTTCCATCGCCATTTTGGTGGGAAGCCCGCACTGCCACATCTTGAGGTCCGGCCCCACAGTGATAACCGAACGGCCCGAATAGTCAACCCGCTTTCCGAGCAGGTTCTGGCGGAAACGGCCCTGCTTCCCTTTGAGCATATCACTAATCGATTTAAGCGGCCGGTTGGAAGAACCCTTCACCACTTTCTTCTTTTTGGAATTGTCAAAAAGGGCGTCTACCGCTTCCTGCAGCATGCGCTTTTCGTTGCGAATAATGATGTCCGGCGCGTTGAGGGTCTGCAGCCGTTTAAGGCGGTTGTTCCGGTTGATTACCCTGCGGTAGAGGTCGTTGAGGTCCGATGTGGCAAAGCGGCCCCCGTCAAGCTGCACCATGGGCCGCAGCTCCGGCGGAATTACCGGAATCACGTCGAGGATCATCCACTCCGGCTTATTTTTTGAGTTGCGGAAATTCTCGACAATATCAATGCGCTTGAGGAGCCGCTTGTCGCTCTTGGCGCCTTTTTCAATCATTTTGGCCCGCAGTTCGGCGGCCATTTGATCCAGATTGAGATTTTCGAGCAGCGTGCGGATCGCCTCGGCGCCCATGCCGGCGGTAAAGCCGCCGCCGTAGCGTTCCTGGGCATCGTAGAATTCTTCCTCGGAAAGCAGCTGACCTTTTTTCAAATCCGTATCGCTGGGATCCATGACCACGTATTTTTCATAATAGAGCACCGAGCGCAGGGCGGTCATGGGCATGTCGAGCAAAAGCCCCATGCGGCTGGGGACCGAACGGTAATACCAGATGTGGGAAATCGGGGCGGCCAGTTCAATATGGCCCATCCGTTCCCGGCGCACTTTGAAATGGGTAACCTCAACGCCGCAGCGGTCGCAGATTACGCCCTTGTAGCGAATCGATTTGAACTTTCCGCAGTAGCACTCCCACTCCTTTGTGGTCCCGAATATCCGCTCGCAGAAGAGACCGTCCTTTTCGGGCCGGAGTGTCCGGTAGTTGATGGTTTCCGGCTTTTTGACTTCCCCATAGGACCAGGCCCGGATCATTTCCGGTGAAGCCAGCCGTATCATTATCGAATCAAAGTCTTGAATGTCCCGCATTGTTACTCCTGTTGGGAACCGGGCCCCGAAAGGGGTATATTACCCCGGATTGTAGCATTATTGGCAATTTTTACCATAAATATGAGGTTTTGACAAGTACCCGGCGCCGTCCAGGTAAACGCATTTGGGGTTTTGAAAAAACCGGGCAAGCCAATCAGCCAAAGGGCGCTGCCCTGGCATACCCCGAATACCATCCGCTGAACCGGGAGCTTGTTTCTGTCCCTCTATGGGCGATATACCAACCATGTCCGGTTCAACGATGGCGAATCCCGCCACAACAGTCTCCTAAAAGTTCGACCCGCTCTTGGTTATCAGTTCCTCGTCTTTTTCGGTGAGGGGTATCTGTTTTCCTTTGGCGTCGAAGATCGTAAGATCCAGGGCCAGGCCCCGCAGTTCCTGCACCAGCACGTTGAAGGATTCGGGGATCCCGGCGGTGGTGGAAGGCTCCCCCTTTACAATGGCCTCGTAAATTTTGGAGCGGCCGGTCATGTCGTCCGACTTGATGGTAAGCAGTTCCTGCAGGGTGTTGGCCGCGCCGTAGGCTTCCAGCGCCCACACTTCCATTTCACCTAACCTCTGGCCGCCGAACTGGGCTTTGCCGCCCAGGGGCTGCTGGGTTACCAGCGAATAGGGGCCGGTGGAACGAGCGTGCATTTTGTCGTCTACCAGGTGGTGGAGCTTGAGGAAGTAGATCATGCCGCAGAAAATCGGATTCACAAAAACCTCACCGGTCCTGCCGTCCCGCAGAACGGCTTTGCTCGTAACGGGCAGTCCCGCTTCTTTCAATTTTTCCTCTATCTGCTCCGGGGACGGCGACTGGAATACCGGGGCGGAGTACCATTCGTCCAGGGTGGAGCCGGCCCAGCCAAGTTCGGTTTCCAGAAGCTGGCCGATGTTCATACGGGAGGGAACGCCCAGCGGGGTAAGGCAGAGGTCCAGCGGCGTGCCGTCTTCCATGTAGGGCATATCTTCCTCAGGTAAAATTCGGGCCACTACGCCCTTGTTGCCGTGGCGCCCCGCCATTTTGTCGCCTTCCCGAAGCTTGCGCTTGGTGGCGATCAGTACCTTCACCACTTCGTCAACACCGGGGTTAAGATCGTCGCCCTCGCTCCGTTTGAGGCGCTGTATGTCGATGATGGTCCCGTCGATACCGTGGGACACTTTAAGGGAAGAGTCCCGCACTTCCTTGGCTTTCTCGCCGAAGATTGAGTTGAGCAGCTTGAATTCCGGCGTGGTCTCGGTTTCGCTCTTGGGCGTCACTTTTCCGACCAGAATATCGCCGGAACGGACCTTGGCGCCCACACGGATAATGCCCTCACTGTCCAGATTATCAAGACTCTTCTCGGAGGTGTTGGGAATATCACGGGTGATTTTTTCCGGCCCCAGTTTGGTCTCCCTGACCTCGGTGATAAATTCTTTAATATGAATGGAAGTGAACATATCACCCTTCACCACCCGCTCGGAAATGAGAATCGAATCTTCGTAGTTGTAACCGTTCCAGGGCATAAAGCCCACGAGGATATTCCGCCCCAGGGCAAGCTCGCCGTTCTGGGTTGCTGGCCCGTCGGCGATTACCTGCCCGGCGGCAATTTTCTCGCCGGCTTTAACGATAGGCCGCTGGTTATAGCAGGTGTCCTGGTTCGTCCGCTGGAATTTTACCAGACGGTACAGATCATTGCCGTTTTCGTCGATCACCGCCTGGGCCGAAGGTTGGGCGCTGCCGCTCTTGTCGGGTTTTATCATGATCTCGTGGGAAGTAACCCGGACGACCGTACCGCTCCTGCGCGCTTTGACAAGTACGCCTGAGTCATAGGCGCATTTTCCTTCCATGCCCGTACCGACCCGCGGCGTTTCGGGGAAGACCAGAGGCACGGCCTGACGCTGCATGTTGGAACCCATGAGCGCCCGGTTGGCGTCGTCATGCTCCAAAAAGGGAATAAGGGAAGCGGACACCGAGATGATCTGCTTCGGCGATACGTCCATGTACTTAATGTCCTCAGGCGCTCTGGTGGTATAATCGCCCTGGCGGCGACAGGCAACCTGATCATCGGCGAAAGAGCCGTTGGCGTTGAGTTTCGCCGATGCCTGCGCGATAAAGTAGCGGTCCTCGTCCATGGCGGAGAGATATTCAATATCCCTCGTGGCAACGCCCTTGTGTACTTTGCGATAGGGGGTTTCCAGAAAGCCGTACTCGTTGACCCTGGTGTAGTTGGACAGCGACACAATAAGGCCGATATTCGGGCCTTCGGGGGTTTCTATGGGGCACATTCTACCGTAGTGCGTGTAATGCACGTCGCGGACCTCGAAGCCCGCCCTGTCGCGGGAAAGGCCGCCCGGACCGAGCGCGTTAAGCCGCCGTTTGTGGGTCAGCTCCGCCAGGGGATTCACCTGATCCATAAACTGCGAAAGCTGGCTTGACCCGAAGAATTCCTTGATCGCCGCCACTACCGGCTTTATGGAAACGAGGTCCTGGGGCTTGATCGTGTCCGTCTCTTTAAGGCTCATCCGCTCCTTGGCGATTCGCTCCATACGGCTGAACGCGATCTTCATGACGTTGGCCATCAGTTCCCCTACGGAGCGAACCCGCCGGTTGCCGAGATGGTCAATATCGTCGATAAATTCATCCGCCACATAGACCTTAATGAGGAATTTCATAGTGGCGATGATGTCCTGTTTGGTGAGGGTGAAGTCCTCAAGGGGCGGCGTAAAGTCGAATTTTTTGTTGAGCTTGTAGCGGCCCACCCTGCCCAAATCGTAGCGCCTGCTGGTGAAAAACATCCCCAGCAGGTCTTTCTCCGCGGCGTCTATGGTAATGGACTCGCCGGGCATCAGCACCGAGTAAACCGCCATCAGCGCCTCGTCTTTGGAAGGCTCATCCCTGGGCGAATCTTCCTTGACGAATTTAATATCCTCACGCTCAAAGCAGTTGAGGAGCATCGGCGAATTAAGAGAATCTTTGGCTCCAAAATCAATAACTTCAATAGACTTAATCCCGTTAGCCAAAAGCTCGTCCACATTGTGGGGATGGAGTTTTTCTCCCGCCCGATAAAGCCTCTTCATGCCGGCGTGTTCGTCCTCTTCCTTGCCGTTTTTCTGTTCGGCGGCGGTCTCATCCTTAATCCACACCGCCGCGGCGAGGATTTTGCCGGAAATTTTTTCCCTGGTATCGCGGTCATCCTTGAGTTTGAAATTCTCGATGGAATAGAAAGCCTTGATGATCTCTTCACGGCTGTCATACCCCAGCGCGCGGAGAAACATCGTTCCCAGCATGCGCTTTTTCCGGTCGATTTTTGCGTAAATAAGTTCTTTCTTTTGATCGATTTCAAATTCCAGCCAACTCCCCCGGTAGGGGATAATCCGGGAAGAGTAGATTCCTTTCTCATGGCTGAAGATAACGCCCGGTGAACGGTGAATCTGGGAAACCACCACCCGTTCCGCGCCGTTTATGATAAAGGTGCCCCGCTCGCTCATGATCGGGATATCGCCCATATAGATGTCTTTTTGCCGAATCTCGCCGGTCTGCTGAAAGATCAAGTTGATCCGCGCCTTGAGGGGAACCGCGTAGGTAATGCCTTTCTGCTTGCACTCCTGTTCCGAGTATTTTATATTGCTCTCATCCAGGGTGTAGTACTCGTATTCGAGAACCATGTCCCCGTTGGGGCTTTCTATGGGGAAAGAAGACCTGAACACCTCTTCAAGCCCCTGCGCTGCGGGTTTTTCGCCGTTTCTGATTTTTTCCCGCTGCAAGAATCGTTCATAGGAACAAAATTGAATATCTATAAGATCCGGCAGTTCCATCACGTCCTGAATATCTTTTCCAATATACATTCGTTTCGCGGCAGTCTTCCCTTTGGTCATCGGTTCCCCCTTCGTCTGGTTATACTCTCATTAAATAGACAGTTAAGGCCCTTGAGAGCCTTAACTGCCGGGTGAGAAAAGAAACTGTATTCACCGTTCGTTTACTGAATCTCAACAGTACCGCCCGCTGCGGTGACGACTTCCTTGATCTTCGCGGCCTCTTCCTTGGGAATGCCTTCCTTGAGCGACTTGGGAGCGCCCTCAACGAGGTCTTTCGCTTCCTTAAGCCCCAGGCCGGTAACCGCCCGCACTTCCTTGATGACCGCGATTTTCTTGGTGTCGTCAAAGGCTTTGAGAATGACGTTAAATTCGGTCTGCTCCTCCGCGGGGGCGGCGGCCGCTCCGGCGGGGGCCGCGCCGGCGGCCGCTACCGCCACAGGGGCGGCGGCGGAAACGCCGAATTTTTCTTCCATCATTTTGACCAGTTCCGAAACTTCCAGAACCGTCATGGACGCAATCGCTTCTAAAATCTCTTCTTTTGTGGCTGCCATATTATCTTCTCCTGATGCTTGTTACGCGCTTCATACGATGCGCGCCCCGTTACCGGGTATCTCAAACCTGACAGATTAGCAACCTCCAATACTGAACTGAAGCCTGACAGGTTTTATTTGCTCCTACGCCGCACCGCCTTTCTGATCGGCGACGGCATTGATCGTCCGCACCAGGCGGGCGGGAATGTCGTTGAGAGCGGCGGCCAGGTTTCGGGCAGGGCCGTTCATCACCGACATAAGCATCGAAATGAGTTCCAGCCTGCCGGGCAGTTTGGAGAACGCCTCGGTCTGGGCGGCGTCATACACCGTATCGCCCACCAAAGCGCCCTTGATCTTCAGGGCAGGCGTTTCTCTGGTGAAATCAAAGAGTATCTTGGCGACCTCGTTTGAATCTTTGGGAGCAATAGCCACCGCGGTAGGGCCTACCAGGTAGGACGACACGTCCGGCATGGAAAGCTGCTCAAAGGCGAGACGGGCAAAGTTGTTCTTTACTACTTTATAGTGAACTTCCTTTGCCCGGAGCTGTCTGCGCAAAACGCTGATCTGCTCCACCGTAAGCCCCCGGTAATCGGTGAATATAAAATCCTTCGATGCGCCCAGAGCTTCTTTCAATTCTCCAATGGCCCTGGTTTTACTGTCCTGAATCTTTTTTGCTACAATCGCCATACTTTACTCCTGATCACTTATAGCGACCCACACGCCGGGCCCCATGGTGGACGCCACCGAAACGGTTCGAATGAACTCGCCTTTGGCGTCGGCCGGCCGTTTCCGTTTAATTTCGGCAACTACCGCCTTGACATTTTCGGCGACTTTTTCGCTTTCCATGGAAATTTTACCCACGGCAAGGTGCACTACGCCGGTTTTATCGGCCCTGAATTCCACCCGGCCTTTTTTAAGTTCGGCCAGAGTGCCTTTAAGATCAAAGGTGACGGTCCCGGTTTTGGGATTGGGCATGAGACCCTTGCGGCCCAGCACCATACCAAGCTTGCCCACATCCTTCATCATGTCCGGCGTTGCCACGGCCACGTCAAAATCGGTCCAACCGCCCTTCACTTTGTCAATGAGGTCATCGGCGCCGATAAAAGTCGCGCCCGCTTCCTGGGCTTCTTTTTCCTTTTCGGGTTTGCAGAACACCAGCACTTTTTTCTCGCCCCGGAACTGGTTGGGCAGCACTACCGTATCCCGCACGGACTGGTTCTTTTTGATATTGAGCTTGACTGAAACATCCACAGTTTCGTCAAATTTGGCATAGGCCATAGTTTTGAGCAGTCCCAGCGCCTCATTCAACTCATAGGTGTTGGCGGGGACATACTTTTTGACGCTTTCGCTGTATTTCTTTCCGCGTTTCATTTTTCCACCTCAACACCCATGGACCGGGCGGTCCCGGCGATAATTTTCATGGCGGCGTCAATATCGTTGGCCGTAAGATCCGCCATCTTCGTCCTGGCGATTTCCTCAAGTTTTGCCCTGGAGATCTTGCCAACTTTGATCTTGTGGGACTCCGCCGAACCCTTTTCCAGCCCGATTGCCTTTTTGATAAGCACCGGGGCGGGCGGGGTTTTGAGGATAAAGGTGAACGATTTATCCGCGTAGACGGTGATCACCACCGGGATAACGAGTCCCGGCTCCATGCTCTTTGTCCGATCGTTGAACTGCTGGACAAACTGGGGCGCGCTGACCCCATGGGGCCCCAGCGCCGGCCCTACGGGGGGGGCCGGAGTAGCCTTTCCCGCGGGGCATTGCAGCTTGACATACGCCGCAATCTTTTTCTTTGCCATTCAATACTCCTCCGTGGTACGCCGGCGGCAACCGGCTGACGAGGCTTCAGGCTAAATCCGTCAGATTCCAGCCCGGCGCCTCTCCCACTACTTTGTTTTACAGTTTTTCCACCTGCAAAAGATCAACTTCTACCGGCGTATTTCTGCCGAAAATGCCGACCATCACTTTCAATTTGTTCTTTTCCTGGTTCACCTCTTCGATGGTCCCGGTGAAAGATTCAAACGGCCCGTCGATAATCTTGACCTGCTCGCCGGGGGAGAAGGCCTGCCGGGTACGAACCGTCCGCTCGCCTTTGATCTCGCCGGACTTCTGCAAAATAGAACGCGCCTCGTCGCCGCTCAGGGGCTGGGGCTTGCGATCCGCCGGGGTTCCCACAAAACCGGTAACGCCGTTGATCTTTTTGATCTTGGAACAGGGAACTTTCCAGCCCTTATCCGTATCGGGAAGGTCCATTTCCACGAGGATATAACCGGGGAGGAATTTCCTGGTCAGGGTACGTTTTTTGCCGTCTTTGACCTCGACCACTTCCTCCGAGGGGACTTTTATGTCGCGGACAACTTCTTTGTCCAGCTCCCCGTTTTCGAGCATCATGCGGATGGTTTTTTCTATTTTGTTCTCATACCCCGAAAAGATATGAAGGACGTACCAGCCTGTAGCCATTTGTTCCTTTATCCGCGGCGGGGCCCCAAGCCCCGCTCTTTAGCGATGGTCATTAAAAAACAAGCCTTATGCCGAAGAGCAGCAACACGTCTATCAGGCCCAAAACCGCCGCCACCATAACGGTGGAAATAATCACCACCTTCACCGAGCTGACCACGTCGTCCCTGCCCGGCCAAATCACCTTCCGGAGTTCGGCGTAGGATTCTTTTACAAATTGAACCAGTTTGTTCATGCCCTTCCTCTTTGTCTACAAATATCAGCCCGCGGCAGAACTCGCCTTATCCGGCTCTTTTTTCGCCTACGGGAGCTTTTTTGCCCAGGCCAGGTAGGACTCGAACCCACAACATCCGGTTTTGGAGACCGGCGCTCTACCATTAGAGCTACTGGCCTAAAATTTACTTAACTTTGGTTTCCTTGTGAAGCGTGTGTTTCCGATCAAAAGGGCAATACTTGTTGAATTCGAGTTTTTCCTGGGTATTCCGCCGGTTTTTGTGGGTGGTATAGTTTTTCCGCTTACATTCGGTACATTGCAGGGCTACGAGTTCCACCACTGTCTTTTTGCTTGCCATATTTACCTCTTCTAATCCAAAATTGACTGAAATGCGAAGTATTTCAACCAGCCCTCGAACAGAATCGAACTGTTGACCTTATCCTTACCATGGATATGCTCTGCCAACTGAGCTACAAGGGCGCTATCGCCGTTTTGCAGGCTCTTCTACAGTAGTAAAAAAGGGGAATTTAGTCAAGAGAGTATCCGGGGAATTTCAGGGCCGGCGCATATAAAAATTTGTCCACAGATATTTTAACGTGAGTTTATTCGAAAGTCGGGCTTAATACCCAAGACAAGCTGCGCTTGCCAGGCAAGCCGCGCTTGCCAGGCGTGCCGCAGTTCAAATGCCGCAACGCTTACAACTAACGCAATGTTTAGGGGCTTGTCCCGCGGAGGCTCATTCCTGTGCCCGTGTCAGGGCAATCGTCCCTTCGTGCAGATCCTGGATGCCGGCGGCGCTCAGGCGCACACGGGAAAGACTGAGGGCTGCGGGCAAGGGGCCGGT